>JAIRSQ010000122.1 GCA_031255395.1 Spirochaetaceae bacterium
GTTTGAATCGGGTAAAAATGGCGGAGGCGTGTGAGAATCGAACTCACCAAGGACGTTTCCGCCCTTTGACGGATTTGAAGTCCGCAGTCGCCACCAGGCGGCATTCACCTCCATATAACTGCGATAATGGCAAATTTATATTATAAGACAGCCGCCCGGGCGGTAATATCAATACAATATCCTCTTTCGCCGCTATTTGAGTCATTATGGCATAACGCGAGAGGCTTTGTCAACGGAGAAAGTGAGGGGCGGCGGACTATAAAATTCTTTTAATACAATAACCTATAAAATAACCAAGCGCTCCGCCAAACAAGCCTATCCATCCGTAAAAAATAATTTTTGCAAAGTAACCGCCGGCAAATCTATAGAACAATGTTTCTATTTCCTTGGGATGCATATTGTTGATCTCCCGCTCCACGACACTGGCAATGTTAACGCTTTCAAAAATATGGCTAAAATTATAAGCGCAGGCATCAACCGTTGCGCCAGCTAGGTATCCGCAGATACAGTCCTTTGTTTCATTGGTGAACGCGCCGTTAAGTTTTGCAAAGAATTCGTTAAAATACGGCGTAACGGCGGATTTCAGGCGGCAATCCTGAGCAAAACGGGCGATAAAACCGGATAAATCGTCTTGCAGGACGGCTTCGTCATAAAATGAATCGCCGTTAACCATTGCGGAAAATATGCCGTCCGTGACCTCGTAAATCGCGTTTAGCGCGTTCCGATCGTCTAAAATACGGCTGATAAGAGAGCCGATTTCTGTTTCAATATCGATATTTTTTATTATATCCGCCGAGGGAACGGATTTTAGAATGTCCGGCAGAATCTTTTTTATTAAAGACGCCGCTACGCGGGACGTTTCTTCCCGCGAAAGACTGTTTTTCAGGCATGAAACTGCCACGGGCAACAGCGGCTCCGTTGCAATATCGCCGAGTCGCGTAATATTGACACAGCCAAACAGACGCTTTAGCGGCATTCTCGCGAACAGTCTTAACGCATCGCCGGCAAGCCGCGCAGCGTCCTTGCTAGCGCGGCGCGCAAGGGACTCGGCCGCATGGTCGACGGCAGCGCTTTCCAGCGGGTTGTCGTCAAAGCCAATGTCGGCGAGGGTGTTGTCAAGCTGAGTGTCGGCAATGGCGAATAAACGCCGCCTGTTTCTGTTAAAGAAAGCGGGAAGCTCGATGTCAATAAGAGTATCGACAATAGGCCTTACCTGTCCGCGCCAAGGCAGCGCGTAAAACGGCAGACTGTCCTCTATCTCTCTGACGATGGCGCCCCTTGATTTTCTGATCTCGCCGCAGAGAGCGTCTATGATACGGGCGGCGTTTTTTTCAAGCATATAAGGAATTATGCCGTTAGACAGATCCCGTAATTTAATCGCCGGATCGAGATATTTTTCCAAATGTCTAACAAACGCGCGGGCGGCGTTTCGTAAAACCGGATCCATCCGCCCGTCAATTTTGCTTAAAAACCCGTTTACGGCTGGAGTTCCGGCAAAGTCTTCAAGCGAATGGGTTTCAATATACGATACAAATCCGTCGTTCCGACTGTCGATAAGCCTTTGTATCCTGTCCGGCG
The DNA here is from genome assembly GCA_031255395.1 of Spirochaetaceae bacterium. GTDB lineage: Bacteria > Spirochaetota > Spirochaetia > Treponematales > Breznakiellaceae > JAIRMY01. The sequence continues at coordinate 1,579 of JAIRSQ010000122.1, forward strand.
TAATATTTTCGGCCAAGTCGCGCAAAATATTTTTTGACAGCTTTTCGAGACGGCTGTCTGAAAAGAAACCAGCGGCCGTGAGGAGCGATTCAAGGCTTTTTCCACGGATTTTATCATTTACAATGCCGTAAACGGCAGAAGCGGCGCCGCCAGTCCGCAACTTGCATGTTAGCGCGTCCTGCAATTTAGGGACGAGCCGGTACAATTCATGGCTAGCCACAAGCTGTTTTATTTTGCCCGCAAGCATGGCAGCGGTTTCGCGGCGGCGTTCCAAAATATATTTTTGTATGCCGCTGAACGCGGCGGCGGAAACGCTGTCTAGCCTCCGCTCTTCTTCGAATACGGAGTCGATAACGGCATAATCCGAATCGGATGCCGATTTACGCAACGCCTCTTTAATCGCGGCTTTGTTATCGGTAAACCGCTGTTGCAAGGCTTGTTCCGCCAGCATTTTATTTTTTATAAAAGTTGCCGTAGTTTTTGCGAATCGCGGTTTGTGTGCCGCCACAACTCCGGTAAACGGCGGAAATTTCGCCCGTTCAAACAAAGGCTTGTACGGACGGAACAGCATCCTTATCGCGAGCCAGTTGGTGCCGATCCCAACGAACGCGAAAACAATGCCGTACAGCACGGGCATCTGCCATGTAAGACCGTACGAAACATTCAAAATCCGCTCAGCCAGCGCCGGAATCAAGCCCGCTACCGCCCCTAAAACCGCTCCCAGAATATTTATGGCCTTCATTTCTTTGCCCATGAAATCTCGCGCCAGGCTGTTTATTTCTTTTGGCCGCAGTTTGTTAAGTTCGGCTTCGACAGCCGTTGAAATTGTTCCGGTCAAAACGGCGTCAGCGTTCTCGTTGATGACACCGAACATCCATTCTGATATTTGAGCGTGAACGGAATCTTTACGGACAGCGTTGTAAATTCGGCCAAGCTTGCGGCCTTTGTTCCTGTTCCATATCCTAAGAAACGCGTCTTTCGTTATCCGCATAGATTCCGGCGGGATTTCTCCGGCAATATCGCTGATTTTCATGCCGGAAAATGTTTTCCAAAAGTCAGACAGGCTGTTTTTTACGCGTTCTTTATTGAATGTGATATTAATATCGGCCTCATTTAACAAGTCCGCCGCGTTTTTGCCCGACAGTCCCGTTATCTTTTCGGCAATAACAAGACATATATCGTCTTTGAATCTGTCCGTAAATAAATATTCTGTTTTTATACCGTTGTATATTTGAGCAAGCAGCTTTGTTTTTAAGGTTGAAAGGCCGGTATCGCCGAGACAGGCGCTTGCGGGCCGGGAAAGAAATTCAAGAATCAATTTTGAGACGGCGTCGGACAGTTCCTGTGTTTTGGAACGGGCAAGTTCCGTTACGCTTTTTGGGGTTAGAATTCCCGCGTCCCGCATGACTATGACGAGTTCTCCGGCTGTTTTTGTTTCCATGAAAGCGATGATCCGTTCCGACGCGTCTCTGCCCGCGTTTTCGCCAAATTTTTCCAGCTCCGCGGCGATTTTTTCAACAACGTTGATTCTGCCCGCGAGGTTTCCGATAAAAATATCTTTTAAGAATTTTCCTCCCATGCCGCCGTTCGTTTTTTCAAGCTGGCTGTCCACTGCGTTATTGACGATTTCTTCAATTTCAGAACGCGTGTCACGGACAAAGCCGGCAATCGCGTAAATTATGCCGGGTATCTTTTCATTGCAGAATTTGACTATGCCTTTTTTGACGGAATGCCCTGCCAAATCGGAGAGTTTTATGTCAAGGCGCGAGGCCGCCGAAAGCAGTCTTTCGGCGGCCTCGCCCAGAATTTCCTGCCCTTTTTCCGAGCGGACAAAACCGGCGACGCGCTCAGGCTGTTCCCGTTCAAAATCTTCCCGGTTTTTTAATAAATCGATCAGGCGTGTCGATTCTAACTGCCGCCACAGTTCCGTTGCCAAGCCGTCAATGGCGGCAAGCGGGCAAGCCTCGTCAAGGGCGGCGTTAAAATCCGGCACGTTTATTTTACGAACAATTTCGACGACGTTTTCGGCGGCTCTTTGTATCGCTTCGTCTGAAATAAAATCACTGACATTTTTTCCGCCCAGAAACGCCGCCAGAATATGCCGAATCGCGGCCGGGTATTTGTCAGCGTCGCGCGTAACCGCGCCGGCAATTTCTTCAATTATATGATCATACTGTTTTTTAGATAAAACGCTCTCTACGCTCAGGGTTCCCGCTTCCGAAAACAGCCGCCGCGCCAAACAGCTGCCTGTGTTTTCCAACACGGTTGCGAGCCGGTCCGCGCTCGTTTCGATGTCCGCTATGGCTTCAAACGGCATATTCCCTGAATTTCTAGGGAGTTCTTTTTGTAGTATATCCTTTACCCATTTTTGAACCGCCTGTTTGAAGTCAGGGGATCTAAATTCCGGGGCAAGTGTTTTTCCGTTGACCAGATCGTCTTCTATCAATTTTGACATATTGACGATAAAAGCCTGATAATTTTCTTCTATCACGCCGCCCCATTTGCCGTATTTTCTGAACAGCATATTGACGGCTATGGAGTTGGTAATCCAGCCGGTAAAACCGCCGAGTATGACTGACACGATGATGTCGGTCAGCGGGAAAGACATAGGCAACGCCTTACGAGCGCCGGCAAACCGCGTTGCGATTTGCCGCGCGCAAGGTTTTGAAGCGGAATTTGAACGCTAGCGGCGCACCGAACGGGGGTTTTATTAGCTGCCATGAAAATCCCCCGCTGCCCCAAAAACAAAAATTCAAACACAACTCCTATAACAGCGGCGTATGCAAAACGCCCTTTTCGAACCAAACGCAAAACCGAAAATCCGTCTTCGGTATACCGGCGCGGAGCGCGCTCAAGCCCGCTGGCGGGTGCCGGCGGGTTAGATGAAGCTTTTTACTCCGCCGCCGAGCGATTCCAGCAGTACCGGGACGCTGCGCGGCCCCTGCATAAACATGCTCAAGTCGCGATACCAGCTCATATTGCTGTCGGTGCATGGCGGCATATCCAATCTGGATTCTCTCATGCCGCGGTCGAGTATGTTGCCAAGCGTTCTTGGGAGCTGCATACAGGGGTGGATGTCGAAAAACCAGTCTAAAAACAGGACGCGCCGCCCGCCAAGACAGTGAAAGGCCGCCGTTTTCGGGTCGCGCAGGTAGTTTATGATATTCCGCATCGAGAGCGCTGAGTTGATGATGCCGTATTTTCCCGTTTTTCGCAGCTTGACAGCCTCGCCAAGGGCGAAAATTACGTCTTCACGGGAAAGACTGACGGCGCTTCCTCCCAGCGGATACACTTTTGATTCTGAAAATGTGGGATAGTTGAAAGCTATGTAGTCATAGCCCATGTTTTTGGCACGGACGCATACTTCTTCCAGTTTGTCGTAATTGTCGTTCCATATAAGCACGGACGCCATAGTTTTAAGGCCCGTGCGTTTTACCATTTCCATCGCCCGCGCCATCTCGTCCATTATGTTCGGTATTTTGCGCGATTCTGCCATGATTATTGGGTCGCCCGAATCAAACGAGACGCTCAGCACGTCGCAACCGGCGTCCTCGAGCCGCTTGAGTATGTCGTTGCGGGTCAGCAGTATTGGAGCGGCGTTCAGTACGGCGTTGTTCATCCCGCGCGCGGCCGCACGCTCCACGAAAGCTATGACGTCGGGGTGCAGTAACGGCTCGCCGCCCGTTATCGTCAGGTGCGCCACGCCGAAATCCGCGAGCCGGTCTATTGCCCGCAGTGCCTTTTCTTTATCCACAAAGATTTTTGGCTGCTGTTTCCAAATGTCGCAGAACGAGCACTTTGCTATGCAGGCGTTCGTTATGGCGAACTCCGTGAAACGCAGCCGGCCTTGCAGGTACTTTTTTACCAAATTTAGTCTTTTGCTGTTTGCCATGCGAAAATTTTACCCCGCAGGCGGGTTTTACGCCTAGCCCGCTCGCGGGTTTTTAAGCGCGCTGCGGACATTGCGCCGTTTGGAAGCCCCATAGACAAACGCGATATACAACAGAAAGAGAAAAAAAGACTGAAACGCAGGGCAAAAACGACTTGCGTACCCGAAGGGATCCGTGGCCGAAGCGGCGGCGCTGTCAGGGAAGCGTGACGATCATGCCTGCCAAGGCAGCGCGCCCCGCATTGACTTTAAACATCGACTTCGGTTATAATAAGTTCCAGGTTTTGTCTTAGAGTAAATACAACTAAAAAGGGAAGGAAATACTTATGATTGAAAGACACGAAACATTTAAGGCGGCGGGTTGGCTCCCGCAAAGCCGAAAGAAGCATGTAGAATGGGTAAACAAACTCATAACCAGCGTTGATGGTACAAAGCGCGAGTTGGCGGTTGCCGGCAAAACCGAAGTTTACCGGCATGAAGAGGTTGAAGAATTCTCTGATCTGATTGAAAAAGATCCTGTCATTCGTCTTCTTGCGGAGCAAATGATTCAGCAAGCGTTTGCTTATGATGAAAAAGACCCGTACGGAAAACCCGAAATTACCAGTTACAGGCAGATGCTGCGGCTCATTGATAAGCTAATGAATACGGCTCCCGAATATATGCCTCCCGATAAGGAAGGCAGGGGTTTGATAGGTTTCCCTATCAACGCGGTGCTAGACTGGTGCATGGGCACACAGGCGGGATACGCGTTTTTTCTTGAAAAAAGAGTGAATAAATGCCTTGAAAAGATACTTAAAAGATGGTGCAAGTTCCTACTCTCGAAGGAATCCGCGCGTGTATTGAACGACAAAGAGAATGGGTGGTTCTGTAAATCCGCGTTGGATGAATTGAAGATGGGGGAGTACATTTGCGATCCAGATGTTCAACATTTCGGATTTAAGACAAGGAATGACTTCTTTACGAGAAAAGTCAAACCGGGCGAGCGTCCCGTAGCATGTCCCGACGATCCCGATGTAATCGTAAGCGCGTGTGAATCCGCTCCGTACAGAATCAGCGAAAACGTGCAACAGGACGCTCAGTTTTGGTTGAAAGGCCAGCCTTATTCCTTGAAATACATGCTGAATGAGGACGCGGATTATAAAGAATTTATCGGCGGCACCGTGTATCAGGCGTTTCTAAGCGCAACGCGTTATCATCGTTGGCACAGTCCTGTGGCCGGCAAGATAATAAGATGTTACACCGTTCCGGGAACATATTATGCCGAACTCAACAGTTACCCTTATGACGA
>JAIRSQ010000155.1 GCA_031255395.1 Spirochaetaceae bacterium
CATGAAATGACTATCGCTGCGACCGGCACGGAGCCGATTTTTAACTGAAAGCTTTCGGTTATGCCGAGCGTTTTCATGACAAAATATACGTTTTCGGCATAGGCGGACGTAACGCCCAAAACTATCAGCATCCATGCGGAATCGCGTGTTTTTGACCAGATTATGACGGCGAATACAGCCGCCAGCGCGGAAAAAAATAGGCGGATGGCTATCATGGCCACGGTGCCGGTGTCTATGTTCATCGGTTATCCCTTTATCGCGCGGACGCGGATGATGCCGGAAATTCTGCCGAGCGCGGCGAGCATCGGGGCCGGTATTTCCTGTTCGGTGTCGATGATGTTGTACGCGTAGCCGTTCTTGTGGTGATTCACCAGGTCCGTTATGTTGATACGGGCGCTTGCCAGCAACGTGGTTATTTGGCCGACCATATTGGGGATGTTGCGGTTTATGGCGAGCAACCGGTACGGGGAGCGGCGCGCCAGCAGGCAGCGCTGAAAGTTTACGGAGTTTTCTATCACGCCGTTTTCAAGGAAATTCTTTAACTGGTTTACCGCGGTTACGGCGCAGTTTATTTCCGCTTCGGGCGTGGACGCGCCAAGGTGAGGTATACAGACGGTTCTGTCGTGCTCCAACAGTTTGCCCGTCGGAAAATCGGTTACGTACGCGGAAATACGTCCGCTGTCCAAAGCGGCGAGAGCGTCAGCCTCGTTGACAAGTTCGCCGCGCGCAAAGTTTAAGAGGCGCGCTCCCGGCTTCATCATTTCAAATTTGCGGGAGTCGAACATGCCCTTCGTTTCGTTGCCGTATGGGACATGGACGCTCACATAGTCGGAATTCCGCAGAACGTCTTCCAGCGTTTCAGCGCGGCGCACGGAGCGGGACAGGTTCCAGGCGGCGTTCACGGAGATGTACGGGTCGAAGCCTATGACATTCATGCCGAGCGCGTCCGCGCCGTTAGCGACCGTCACGCCTATCGCGCCCAAGCCTATCACGCCGAGCGTTTTGCCGCCGATTTCCGGCCCCGCGAAGCGGCTTTTTTCCTTTTCTACCAGGGCGGGTATGTCCGTGCCGCTGCCCCTTAACGACGAGATCCAGCGGATAGAATCGGCTATCCTGCGAGATGACAGAAACAGCGCGGCAAGCGTGAGTTCTTTTACCGCGTTTGCGTTCGCTCCGGGCGTATTGAACACTACAATGCCGTGTTCGCCGCAAGAATCGACGGGTATGTTGTTATAACCCGCTCCGGCTCGGACAATGGCCAGAACGCTCGGCGGAATTTCAACATTGCGCAAGTCCGCGCTTCGCAACAGAATCGCGTCCGGGTCCTTGACATCGGGCCCGGTCTCGTACCTGTCCGGCGGAAGAAGGCGTAAGCCCTCTTCCGCTATATTATTCATAGTTTGAATACGAAACATTTCTCACCTGTCTTAAAGCTTACTGTATTTTTTACGAAGCGTAAATAGGCCGGATGCGCGAAGCTCCGCCCGCAAGCTAATTTTCGGGACGGAAGCGCCGCGGCCTAAAAGGAAGAACGCTTGGCAGGCCGCGCCTTATGCGGCTGCTTTGCTTTATAATATTAGCTATTAAAAAATATGTTTTTTACAATTATAAATATGATTAACAAATAAATTATTATTATTGGAATCGCATAATGCCATTTTTTAGGTTTTCCATCTTTCCATATATCTTTTGACCGTTCCTTGCATTCTTCCATTATTTTTGAAGGAATTAATTTTAGCGAAATACATATCAGAAACGGTAAAATTATTAAATCATCAACGTAACCTAAAATTGGCACAAAATCCGGTATCAGATCAATTGGCGACAAGGCATATCCAATAGCTGTTAGAATGATAATTTTTGCCAATATTGAAACATCTTTTCTTTTATATGCGAGACACAGCACAGATAAATTGCGCATTAGTTTTTTTGCTCTTGTTTTGAATTTGTCTAATAATTTATCTTCAGCCACTGTGCGTTCCTTTTAGGCATAAAGGACACCAAGAACGGCAATTCGGGTTGCCTGTATGTTTACGACTGTTTTTTAACAAAACACAAAATTTGCGGCGTATTCCGGGAGTTTTACCGATTTGAGTTTTAGTTTGGCGGCGCCGTTCAACGGGATGTTTTTTCCGGCGCGGCCAAAGGCGCAGGAGGTTTCAATGCCCAGGGCCGGGATAAAGAGGACGGCGCGTGAGTCGTTCTTGTCGAGCAAAACGGCATCCCAGACGCTGTCGGTTTTGTCGAGCAGGTAGACGAGTTTCCAGTGGAACGCGGTGGCGCGGTCGGCACGGCTGACGGCGAGCGCGGCGCGTTCTGCCGCGCCGATTTTTAGCAGGAAAGCGTCCTCGTTGAGGGGTTTTTCGCTGCGCAACACGGCGCGAATTTGCTGGTGCGCCAGCAGGTCGATACAGCGCCGAAGCGGGCTTGTTACCTGCGAATATATGTCAAGCCCAAGCCCCCAATGCAGACCGGGCTTGGTGGAGACGTTACGCGGGCGCATGCAGCGGCGCAGTTGGTACGAGCCGGCAAGCCCCTCGTAGATCGTGTTCGGGATGTCGCCGGTTTCCTGACTGATATACGGGAACGGCAGCGACCGCTCCAGTGCCCAGCGCGCGGCCGCTTCTCCGGCAAGCAGCATGCATTCGCGCACGGCATCCGCCGAGCGGCAGTCTTCCAACTGAGTTATCTCAACGAATCCGTCTTTTACTATTACCCGCACTTCGGGAAACTCTATAAGAGATGCCCCTAGGTTGAGGCGTTTTTCGAGATTCCGTTCGGCAAGCGCGATTAACGGGGCAATCCGCTCGTCTTCGTCCGCCTGACGGTACGTCAGGCGGGTAACGCGGACAGTCGACCTGAAAATTTCGACAGACGCTATCGAACTGTCCGCTTTAAGGACTATCTTGAACGTCAGTGCCGGCGAGGTTTCCGCAAGGCCGAGCGCGTAAAACGGGAAAGCGTCAGGGGTTATCATGCGTGCGGTGCCTTCCGGCGCGTAAAACGTGCAGCCTCGCGCTATTGCCTCAATGGAGGCCTCCGTGCCGTCCCGTATCGAGGCTGCCGGGTCGGCGACATGGACGTACAGCGTCCCCGCGCCTGTGCCGTCACTGTCCGGCTCGAAGTATACAGCATCATCGGGGTCGTCGCTCCATTCATTGTCGATGGCAAAAGCGGGAAGCGCTGTAAGGTCGACTCGTTCTTCCTCCGGCGGAGGAAGAACGGGGGCGGTCGCCGACGTGAGCGACACGCCGAATCTGCTTGGGTGCGGGTTGACGGACGGCTTCCACAGGCCGGTTTTTAGCAAAAGGCGGTGGGCGGCAAGGGGTGTCGCGTCGATGCCGACCTCGCTGAGGCTCCGCGACTTGAACGTCCTGCCGAGCGCCAGGGCTTCGATGTCCTGAACGTACTGCCCGTCCGTCTCCGCGTCGATTGAGCCGGAGCGAAGCCTTTCGATAAAGGCTGTCCGCTTTTCCCCGTCAAGCTGTTTTTCCGCCCGTCTCCGCTCGGCAGCCTCGACATCCTCTGCCGATCGAGGCCGTATCGCAGTTGGCGTGCCGTCAAAGTAGACGCCGTACGCAAGCTTTTTGTATGCGGCCCATGCCGCTACCGGCGTAAAACTGCCGTAGGCCAGTTCAGTCAGTTCCTGCAATGTGAATGTATTTCCGTCCGTGCCGTACTCGTCAAGGCAGAA
>JAIRSQ010000159.1 GCA_031255395.1 Spirochaetaceae bacterium
CCTGTAAACGACTGCGTTAGTTTTATATACCGGGTGTGCGATATAATAGGATTGTATTATGATCCCTTTGCTCTGTTACCGACAAAAGCGATTCGCAGTATTCGTTATTTTAACAGCCAGGACGCTATTTACCGCGCTCTTTCCGCTCCTATCGATGTAGCGGTTTCTTTTCAATAGACGCTACAGTTTGGTTGCAAGTATCCTATGTGAAGGGACTGGCGAGGCTGTCATTGCGATCCTGTAAGGGCGAAGCAACCCGGCATACTAATGAGCAATGAGGAATGAGCAATGGTTTTGAGTGGGGGTCGTAAGTTGGCTGGGGGAGCAGGCTGGCAGGAAAGTAAGAAGTATAAGGTGAAGAGGTGGCTAGCGGACGAATATGTAAGTCTCGCCGCTGGATTGCTTCGCCCTTGCGGGTTCGCAATGACGACTGCCTAGGGGCCTGACCCTAAGGCCGACTCGCAATTCCCAGTCGACATCATTATTCATTCCTCATTGCCGTAAGGTCAGAGCAGCGGCTTGACTAAACGGGCCGTTTAAGATAGTTTTTTGTAAATGGCAGCCAAAAAAGCGCGACAAAAGGATTTTTTTGACACTGTACAGGCGGTAACGGAAGCGTATTTGAGCCGTTGCCGCAGAATTCGGCGCGAGAAGCAGGAAAAACAGCGGAAAAAGCATCCCGTCATAGACTGGATAGAAGCCTTTCTTTGGGCGGCCTGCGTGGTTTTGCTGATAAACCAGTATTTTTTTCAGGCGTACCAGATACCTTCAGGCTCGATGATAGACACCCTGCTGATAGGCGACAGGATTTTTGTCAATAAATTGATTTACGGACCGGAATTATTGCCGGGACTGGGAAAGCTGGCCAGCCCCGTTAAGCCGGCGCGCAACGATATAATCATATTTGAAAATCCGGCCTACAGTTCGCAAGGGACGGCTTTTGACATAGCTCAGCGCGTCATCTATATGCTTACGGTCTCGCTCGTTGACATCGACAGGGATCAGGCCGGCAATCCCAAGGCGCATTTTCTGATAAAGCGCGCGGTCGGCATGGGCGGAGATCATTTTATTTCACGGCGCGGCGAGATGTTTGTGCGCTTTAACGGCGAAAATCGCGTGGTCAGCGAGCGGGAGTACAACGAGCGGCGCGGCTGGAAGCACCGTATAACGCGGCTTGTTGACGAGGACTCTTATGAGGCGGCGGAGCTTGCCGGAGTTGCGGCGGCGTGGTTTGATATGCGGGCGCTTCCCACGCAAGAGATGATGGCAGCGGTTGAGGCGTTTAACGGACAGCGTTACAGCGACATGAACACGTTCAATTTGCATTGGCTCGAGACAAGCGCGGCCGCGTTCCCGCATGAAAAACGGTACGGCGAACAGCTTGCCCGCAGGCGGCAAGGCTGGTATGTTCCCAAAAATTACACCCTGCCGCTTGGCGACAACCGCGATAATTCGCATGACGGACGCTATTTTGGCCCGGTGCGTACCGCGAAGGTTTTGGGAAAAGGAGCGTTCATTTACTGGCCGCCTAAACGCATCGGCGCCCTAAGATAGAGACGGAGATGTTTAACAAATCACTCAGATATTCCTATACGGATAAAAAGAATTTAGCGGCCAGAAGGCGCGGTGTGATTTTTATCGTGCTGGCGTTTTTTGTCATATTCCTGCTACTAACAAACTTTTTCTTTTCGATGCGAGCGTTAGAGAACGCGTCTATGCAGCCGTCTCTTAATTACGGCGACCGTTTCCTGTTTTTGTCTTTCAACATAAAAAAAATTCTGCCGTACCAGCCGCTCATCGACGCGTTGCCTGTAGAACGCGGGAGCATCGTTATGATAGACAGAAACACCTCGAGCGGCAACACGATAAAAACAGTATTTAACAAACTGCTTAGATTCTTTACCGCGAACAGGGCGGGGTTTCCCGGTATCGAAGACCAGCTGTTCATTAAACGCGTGATAGCCCTGCCTGGCGACAGGATTTCGATGACCAATTATGTGTTGCGCATACAGCCCGCGGGCGAAAGATACGCGTTTACCGAATTCGAACTATCCGACAAGCGTTACGAGGTAATCATACCAAACGTTCCGGCGCTTTGGGACGAATCGATCCCGTTTTCCGGCATCATGGAAGAAACAGTATTGGGCAGGGACGAATTTTTCGTCCTGTCCGACGACCGCTCCAACACCAACGATTCGCGCACATGGGGGCCGATTCCCTCCGCCTTAATATGCGGCATAGAAATATTCAGGTACTGGCCGCCGGCGCGAATAGGTTTCCCCTAAACCGCTTCCGCTAATACTTAAAATCACCGCCGCCTATAAACTCGCGCAGTATGCTAAAGCCCGGCACAGCCTGCGGTTGCAGAACGTTAAAATTGTCAAGCATATCCAAGAGCCGCCGCGCCTCGCCGTATTCCGGCGCGTCCGGTTCAATGCCGCGCAACAGATGTTCGGCGCAGAATTTAAGAACGGGCAGTTCGTAATCAAGCGCTGAATTGAAAACGGCGTCGGCGCTGTTTTCAAACCGGAATATATGCTTTTCCGCGCCGCGCTGCACGCTGTCCCATGTCGCCAGCGTGCGCGACGCGCTCGCGCCCCTAAACTGGTTGTCGCGCACAATACGGCGGAGCAGGCGGTTGTCGCGAGCGCTCACCCTGTTAAGGCTGTCAACAGCGATCTGCGCCAGTACAGAAACATATATTTTGAATTTGTTTTCGCTCGCGATCTGAGGAGTGAGAGCGTCGTTAAGCCCGTGAATGCCTTCGATGATTAGCGCCTCCCGGCGGTTGCCCAGGCGGATTGTCCGGCCTGCCTCGCGCGTCTGTGTCTTAAAATCAAAAACGGGCAGCGTAATTTCCTTTCCGTCAAAAAGTTCCAGCAGTTGCCGGTTAAGGCAATCGACGTCAAGGGCTTCAAGACATTCAAAATCCGGCTGTCCGTTTTCGTCTTTAGGCACTTTGTCGGGGTGAAGGTAGTAGTCGTCAAGACTTATCACTGTCGTGTCTATGCCCCGCACCTTCAAATAAATGGAAAGCCGCTTCGCCGTTGTCGTTTTACTCGAGCTTGACGGCCCCGCTATTAAAACAAGTTTTACGTCCTTGCGGCGGTCATGTATTTCGTCCGCTATCTTTGAAAGGTTTTTTTCATGGAACGCTTCGTTGATTCTGATAAAATCCGCTATCGTCCCCTCGTCTATCATCCTGTTGATATGCCATGCGGAACGGACGCCAGTGATGCGCCGCCATTTTTTATACTCTTCGTATGCCGAAAATATTTTCGGCTTTTTAATGAATTCTTCGGTTTCCCGCTCGTTTCTGTCTTTTTTGCCTCCGTAACCGGGCAGAAAGCGCAACAAAAAGCCGTTGTGATGGGGCAGAATATCAAATAACGGCAACGCTCCCGCTCGCGGAAGCAACGGGGACGCGTACAAGCCAATAAAATCGTCAAGCCGGTTAACCTTAACGGCGGCCTTTCCGCGCTGCCGTATGAGTCGCGCTGTGTCGGACTGGCCGTTTTTTTCAAAGTAATCCGCCGCTTCCCGGTAGTCCATCATGCGGGAATGTATCTCCGCATCCCGTTCTATCCAGCGTAGCATCGCCGCCTTTAGCCTGTCAATCTCGTCATCACCGGGCTTCGGGCCGCGCGTAAACGTAAAATACAGAACGTCGTCCAGCGAAAGGCCGGCATAAACGGAACGTCCTGGCAGCGTCTCGCGAACGGCGGCAGCCGTCAAAAAAGCCATCGTGCGGCGGCGCGCCGCAGTTCCGCCAGCCGGCGAGTGTCCGTCAGGCTCGAGCGAGATTTCGTTTTTCGTGTCATATCTCATAGAATCTCCTTGCAATAGGCGGAAGACCTTAGGTTTTTAAGGGGGGGAGTCTCCCCCCTCGCTACAGCCCGCTAACGCGGTCTTCCGCTACCCCCCTCAGCGGGGGCAACATCGGCAACTTCGTTGCCTAATCCTGTTAATGTGCCCCCGCAACGCCCCCACACCCCCAAACCTGAGCAAACGCTTGCGGCGATGCCGTGCCCGTCCAAACCGCAGCGTTCAAGAAGCTCCTCGCGGCCGCCCTGTTCAAAGAAACGGTCCCCCGCGTTCAGCGCTATGATTCTTGCGGAACAGTTTTTGCGTAAAGCCAGTTCCGACGCGTACTCGCCGAAGCCGCCGCTTTTTACGCCTTCTTCAACGAAAACGGCCGTTTCATAGCGGTTCATCAATGCGGCAAGATAGTCCTCGTCAACGGGTTGCAGGAAACGCAGGTTATA
>JAIRSQ010000010.1 GCA_031255395.1 Spirochaetaceae bacterium
TGTTTGGGCGGGATCTCTTGCCGCCCGACGAGGGGCAGCGCGCGCTGTTCGTTCAGGCGATGCCGCTTGTAAAAGAGCGCGCCTCGTTTTTAAGCGAGATACCGGCAAAGCTGGGCTACCTTTTTTCAGAGCCGCCCGTGCCTCCGCCGGAAGAGTTTGTCCCTAAGAAATCGAATCTTAAAGAGGCGGCGCGGCTTTTGAAAACTGGGCGGGAAATGGTTGCGGCACTGGCTGAATCACGCGATGCCGCGGCATACAGCGCCGCCGCCGAACTGATGGCAAAGGAGACGGCGGAAAAAGAAGGCGTCAAACTTGGCGACCTGCTTACGCCGCTTAGGGTCGCCGTTACCGGCTCCCGCGTGAGTCCGCCGCTGTTTGATTCGCTCCGCCTGCTGGGACGCGAGCGCTGTCTTGAACGTATAGACCGAGCGTTGCTTGCGCTCTCGGAAAGGTAGGCAGGGGGCGTTTACTCCCCTCCCCCGCTCCGCCGGATTTTCGTTTTTGGGTTTAACAAGCCGCCGCTTGCGACTGGAGGCTCATCGGCTATCCGTCCGAGAGACATAACTTAAGCCCGACACTAAGGAACTGACCGCAAGCAACACGGCAAGCGCCGTGAAAATGCCGCCGCGTGGTGACATCAAGTTATAGACGGCGTGAAGCGCTACGGCCATAAAAAACAGCGCCAAACCGCGTACCGGTTTTCCAGACATCATCGACAAGGACGCCGCCGCGCACCGTGTGCCGCAGGCGGCGTGAAGAATGTCGGCGCTTGCAAGCCTTATCGCGCTGGCCAGCGGATCGTAGGCCGCAAATGCCGCCGTTTCAACGGCGGCAAACGCAAGTCCGGCCGCCATGCCTGCCACCGCTCCCCCGTTCGGCGGTTTTTCATTTTTGAAAAACCGCAACGCCCAAAACAGAAAAGATAGCGTTACAAACCGGGAGCCCTCTTCCGTTAAAGCTGTCCTGATCACAGGATTTACCGCGTCGCTTCGCGGCAGAACCGCTTGCAGCACGGCTGCAAGCGCCAGCGACAAAAGCCCCGCCGCAAGCAACGCAATAAAAAAAAGAGCGCTCATGCCGCAGGCTCGCCGTTGCCAGAACCACGCGGCGGCGACAGGCAACACGGACAGCAAGATGACCGGGAGCATTACATAAAATATACCCCCTGCCCCGCCTTGTTGTATACGCACGCGCCGGTTAAAGCAGGCTGCCCGCTCGCCGCCGCTTAACCGGTCTTCTCCACTCGGCCTATTCTTCCCAGAGCCAGGTCGAAAGATAGCGCTCTCCAGTGTCAGGCAGCACGGTAACTATCGTTTTTCCTGAGCTTTCCGGACGCTTCGACACCGTTAGGGCGGCTTCAAGAGCGGAGCCGGACGAGATACCGACAAAGAGACCCTCTTCCTTGGCGGCGCGGCGCGCTGCGTAACCTGCCTTAATGTCGTCAGTCTCGTATATTTCGTCAACAACGCTCCTGTCGAAAACTTTCGGAACGAATCCCGCTCCTATCCCCTGAATCTTGTGCGGGCCAGGCGCTCCGCCCGACAGAACCGGCGATCCCGAAGGCTCTACGGCGATCACATAAACCGAAGATTTCTTGGATTTAAGGTATTTACCCGCTCCGGTAATCGTGCCGCCCGTGCCTACGCCGCCTATAAGGATGTCAATCTTGCCATCCGTGTCGTTCCAAATTTCAGGGCCGGTGGTTTTTTCGTGTATCGCCGGGTTCGCAGGATTGTCAAACTGCTGCGGAACGAAAGAGTTCGGCGTGGCGGCGGCTATCTCCTCCGCCTTTGCTATCGCGCCCTTCATGCCTTTGGCACCCTCCGTAAGTTCCAGCCTTGCGCCTAGCGCTTTAAGCAGCTTGCGGCGTTCCATGCTCATAGTCTCAGGCATCGTGAGTATCAGCTTGTAGCCCTTAACCGCGGAGATAAAAGCGAGACCGATACCGGTGTTGCCGCTGGTCGGCTCGATGATAGTGCTTTCTTTCGTTAGCAGTCCGTCCCTCTCCGCCGCTTCGATCATAGCGAGCGCGATGCGGTCTTTAACGCTGTGCAACGGGTTAAAATACTCCAATTTGGCGTAAATCGTCGCACCGCCGTCGTTCAGCTTGTTGATTCTGACTAAAGGAGTATTCCCAATCAGATCCGTTATTTTTTCCGCTTTTGCCATAAAAGCCTCCTAAAATCGGCAGAATGCCGCGTTTCGGTCATTCCGCGCTGCTGTGCCGGCATAAGCCAGCCTTTCCTAGTAATTCTAGGTGTATTATCATATTTCGTCAAGAGACCCGGCAAGCGTTAAGTTTTTGCGTCCTGCCGCGTCGCTGCCGCCACACCCTGACGCTTGATAGAAAACTGCCGGCATAGTAAACTGCAAACATATTGTTAAAAATCTTAAAGACGGCGCCAAACTGGCGAAAAGGCACGCTACGGCTTTCGGTGGCAAGATATATAGGATACGTCATGACCGTACGGAAACAGACAGACTTGTCGCGTCAGTACGGAGACGAAGGGAGCGTTGCGCGTTTAGGGGGCTGTTACGGCGATTTTTTTTGAACCTGCGGCAGCTTTGCCGTCCGTGTCAAACGGACAGCCGACTGACAACGGCACTCGGTGCGTTTTATGCCCGCGCCGTTGCTTGCTTGCGGGTAAAGATTCGGCGGGTTTTTGCAAAACGCGCGTCGGCGGAGCGGGCGGAGGACTGCCTTTCTATGGCCGTATAAGTTCAATGGCAGTTGACCCGATCGAAAAAAAACCTCTTTTTCATTACCGTCCAGGCGAGGATATACTGTCTATAGGTTTTGTAGGCTGCAATATGGACTGCCCTTTCTGCCAGAACTGGCAAATCTCGCGGACAACGGCAGCGGCGAACGGTTTTGTGCCGCCCGAAAAAATAGCGGAAAAAGCCTTGGAACTCGGACTAAAGCAGATAGCCTACACTTATTCAGAGCCGCTCGTCCACGCCGAATATGTAATGGACTGCATGGCGGCGGCGCGCTCGCTTGGAATAGCCGGAGCGCTTGTTACCAACGGCTGCTTTAACGAAGAGGCCGCCGCGGAAATAATACCGCTGGCGGACGCCGCTAACATCGACTTAAAATGTTTTTCCGAATACAACTACCGCAATACGCTCAAAGGCTCTCTTCCCGCCGTAAAAAATTTTATCAGGGCGGCCTTCGGAAAGATACATACGGAAATCACGACATTGATCGTTCCCGGCTTTAATGACAGCGAACAGGAAACGGACGCGTGCATTGATTTTATCGCGTCCGTATCTAGCGGCATTCCCTGGCACATCACAGCTTATCATCCGGCATACAAATGGACCGCCGCCCCCGCAAAAGCAGAAACTATACTTCGCATAAAAGAACGCGCCGAAAAAAAATTACTGTACTGCTACACGGGAAATATTAACGATAATAATAACAGCACGTTCTGCGTTGAATGCGGTGCGGAGCTTGTAACGCGGGACGGATATAATATAAAAATACGCGGACTTGTAAAAAACGGCAAAAGCGATAACACATACCGCTGCAAACGGTGCGGAGCGGCAACGGCGGTAAAATACTAGGAGACCAAATGAGAAACGATTTTGTTATAACTGCTACGGAAACTATGCGGAATTACGCTTCGACGGTGGCCGGTATTTTAAGCAAGTATTCTGATTTTTCGTCGAAAGAACAATTGGATATAGTGAACGCTCTCTCGGTAAAACGCTTCGCGGACGGCGAGATGGAAGTTGAAATAACTACGTCGGTACGCGGCAAAGATGTGTTCCTGTTTTCAAGCAGCGCCCGCAATGAGGCCGGACTCTGCGCAAACATGGCCAAACTTGAGCTTTACCACGCAATTGACGCGCTCAAACGGTCCCGCGCGAACAGAATAATCGTGTTCGAGCCTTACGTTTCCTGCGGGCGCTCGGACAGGCCGCTAATGCGAAATTCCGTGGGGTTGTGGATACATTTCAAAATCCTCGTGAACCTTGGCACGTCGCATATCGTAACGTACCAGCTGCATTCAGACAAATCCAAGTCGATGCTTGATCCAACATTGTGCGTTTTTGACGACGTTCCCATATTCACGCTGTTAAAAAAATACCTGTGCGACCGCTATGTAAAAGACACCGCCACGCTGGAAACCGTCGTACATAACAAATGGGCGTTTTGTTCCGTTGACGCCGGCGGAGAAAAAATCACGCGGAGTTTTGCAAATTCTTTTAACGCTCCGCTTGTGGTGGCGCACAAACAGCGGGATTATTCAAAGACAAACACAATCGAATCTATCAATATACTGTCAGCCGAGCCTATCGAAGGAAAGACGCTTTGGATCATAGACGATATGGTAGACACGGGAGCTTCGGTTTACAATCTTATTATCGCGCTAGAAAAATTAAAACCCGCAGAAATTAACATCATCGCCGTTCACGCTCCGTTTTCAAGCCCTGCCCGCGAACGCCTTGCCGAACTCACGGCAAGAAATTTATTAAAGCGCGTCATAGTTACCGACACAGTATATTTTCCGCCGTCAACGCCGCGAGATTTTCCCAACCTGCAAATCGTGCAGTCCGCGGAATTGTCGGCAAGGGTAATCAGTAACATCGTATCGGACCGCTCCCTGTCCGACATTCATAAAGTTTTCAACGCAAAAGAATACTTAAAGAATTTGGATCTGTTTATTTGTAATTAAAAAACGATAAACGGTTTTAGCCTTGAAAGTTTTCAGTATTGATTTTCCCTATAACGGACAGCGTTATATCGCGGACAAGTCTGGCGCAATCCCCTCGAGCGTCCCGAAGTTTCAACCTGTGAGACAGAACCGGTACGGCGAGCGCGGCAAGGTCTTCGTCCGTCACAAAGGAACGTCCTCGGATAAGAGCATAGGCGCGGGACGCGGCAAGCAGATGGAGGGCGGCGCGCGGAGACGCTCCAAGCAGAACCGCCTTAGAAACGCGGGTTTCGCGGACAATATCGACGATGGCTTCTTTAATCGCGTCATGGCAAAAAACCGTCCGCGCCGCGCCGCGGACAGCGCTAAAATCTCTTGCGGAAATGACAGGCGTCAATTCATACAAAGCGTTTTCTACAGCAATGCCGTTCAACAATTCTATTTCGGAACCGCGGTCGGGATAGCCAAGCGACAGGCGCAACATGAATCTGTCAAGCTGAGCGGCGGGCAATGGAAACACGCCCTCGCTTTCAACAGGATTTTGTGTCGCGATTACAAAGAACGGGTCGCCGGTTTTATGGCTGACAGAACCTACCGTAACCTGGCCTTCAGCCATCACTTCGAGCAAGGCGGACTGAACTTTAGGTGTTGTCCGGTTAATCTCATCCGCAAGCACAATGTTAGAGAAAACCGGCCCCGGCACAAACCGGAAGCCGCCAGTTTTCGCGTCAAACACGTCCACGCCGGTTATATCGTATGGCAACAGGTCCGGCGTAAACTGAATCCTTTTAAAAACAAGCCCGCGCCCGCCGACAGCCTCTTCCTCTTTGTCAGCGCCGATAAGCGCCGCAATCGTTTTTGCCGCCGTAGTCTTACCGAGGCCTGGGTTGTCGTCCAACAGAACGTGTCCGCCCGCAAAAAGCCCCGCGCAAAGCAATTCCAAAAAATTCCGCTTTCCGCGTATGATACGCTCCGCCCCGCAAATGAGGGCTACCGCTTTACCGTTCATTCGACGCGTCAGTCAGAGTTCTTACATTGCCGTATCAAAGAGCGTTCTCGCGGCAAGCTCTCCCCTCAAGTTTACCCCTCCCTACACGCTTTTTTTGCCGCGTTTGACGGCCGCCTTGCAAATCTTGCAGACTTTTATTTTTTCTTCACCCTTTTCCTGTTCATAAAGCAGTTTCACGTTGCCTCTCTTGCAAACGGGACATATGCCGCGGCCTTTATGAAACAGTTCCATGATCCCTTTTCCCCTATGCGCTTTTGACATTTTTTGCTCCCGTTTTTTTCTTTGCGCCTGTTTCGGTCTTCTTTTTTTTGTCTTCCAGGTTATAGTCGACCAATTCCAGAATCACGATTTCCGCGGCGTCTCCGTAACGCTGTCCCAGCTTCAGAACCCTTGTATAACCGCCGTTCCGGTTTTTCATGCGCGGAGCAATATCGGTAAACAGCTTTGCGGTAATCCCCTCGCTGTAAAGGCGGCTTGACACTATGCGCCTGTTATGAACGGAATCGATCTTTGCGCGAGTTATCAGTTTCTCCGCAAAACGCCTGACTTCAAGCGCCTTGGCCTTTGTCGTAGTGATGCGCTCAACCCTGAACAGTGATGTTAGCATATTACGCACCATAGCCTTACGGTGCGCCGCCATTCTTTCCAGCGGATTAAAACCTCTTCTATGTTTCATTGCTGTTTTCCTTTTTTACGCCCGTTTTTAGAGCGTTTTTTAATTCCGCGCTACTTGTTATGCCAAGCGTCAAGCCCCAGTCCTGCAATTTCTCTTTTATTTCCTGTAATGATTTTTTTCCAAAATTGCGCGTTTGGTTTATATCGTCTTCAGTTTTTCTGATCAATTCGCCTATCGTTCTAATATTGGCAAATTTAAGGCAATTGGACGATCTAATCGACAGTTCAAGCTCTTCAACAGGCGTATTCATCAACTGCCGGATACGCTCGTCGCCTTCGTCCAGTTCTTCATCTTCGCCAAACAAAGTCTCGTCAAAATCAACGAACAGCGCAAAATGTTCTTTAGCGATTTTAGCCGCTTCGACCAAAGCCTCATCCGGAGCAATGGTGCCGTTTGTCCACAGTTCAAGAATTAGTTTGTCGTAATCGTTGCGCTGCCCTATTCTGACAGGCTCGACACTGTACTTTACTTTTTTTATAGGCGAGAAAATCGAATCCATAGGTATAGTGCCTATAACTTCGATATGCTGGGCGTTATGTTCAGACGGAGTGTAACCGCGTCCCAGTTCGATTTGCAGTTCCATCTCTATATGGGCGTCGTCTGTAAGCGTCATTATATGGCAACCGGGATTATAAACCTCTGTCGCGCCGCTTTTCGCAAAATGTTCGCTTTTAACAAAATTCTTCCCTGACCATTCAAATAAAACGGTCGCGCTGTCAGCGTAGTCCGGCAATTTAAAACAAATCTGTTTAATGTTATTCAGCACTTCGAGGGTATCTTCGACAACATTCGGTATCAGTTCAAACTCGCTCGATATATTGCGCGACGTTCCGTCCGCATTGTACGAAACGATTCTGACGGCCGTGACAGCGTAGCCTTGAATCGACGACAAAAGGACTCTGCGCAAGGTATTGCCGATTGTCGTGCCAAAACCGGGTTCAAACGGAGAAGCTATAAATTTTCCATAATCTTTTTTTAACTCGCTGGTTTCAAATGTCCGTCCTTTCGGTTTTTTGAAACCTTTAAGCAAATTTCTACGAGACATTAAGACTCCTTACTTAGAATAGTATTCAACGATCATTTGCTCTTTGATGTCTGAAAGATCGGTAATATCGCTTCGCCTTGGAAAGGCCAGCAACTTGCCTTTAAGAGTATCGGGATCCAACTGCAACCAAGGCATTACTCCTGATTTACCGTATTCCTTCAAAGCCTCTTTGATAAGAGCGAGATTCCTGCTTGATTCTCTTATTTCGACAGAATCTCCCGCCTTAACAAGCTGCGAAGGAATATTCACGCGTTTGCCGTTTAACAGGACATGGCCGTGCAAAACAATCTGGCGCGCTTCTTTCCTGCTTGACGCGAAACGTAGGCGGTAAACCACGTTATCAAGGCGGCGTTCCAAAAGCAAAAAAAGGTTTTCGCCCGTGATGCCGGGCATACGCTGCGCCCGCTCAAAAAACAGACTGAACTGTTTTTCAAGCATGCCGTAAATCCTTTTAAGTTTCTGTTTTTCGCGCAGTTGCACGGCGTAATCGGAACGCTTGGACGGCCTTCCCTTAGGATCTTTTCCCGGAGCGGCGCGCTTCTTGCTAACGGGACATTTGTCGCTTTTGCAACGTTCGCCTTTAAGCATCAATTTTTTCTGTTCTGTCCGGCACATCCTGCAAACCGGACCCGTATATCTTGCCATAATTTTCCTCGTTCTTAAATGCGTCTTGTCTTGCGCGGCCTGCACCCGTTATGCGGAATCGGTGTCACATCGTTAATTGACTTAACTTTCATGCCGAGAACGCCGAGCTGGCGAATAGCGGATTCCCTGCCCATGCCGGGACCTTTCACATACACATGAACTTCCCGCAAACCGGACTGTATAGCCTTTTGAGCGGCTGTTTCCGTAACGGTCTGCGCCGCGAACGGCGTAGACTTCTTTGCTCCGCGAAAACCAAGACCGCCGGAACTCGCCCATGAAATAGCGTTTCCCATCAAATCGGTAATAGTAACGATCGTATTGTTAAAGGTTGCCTGTATATAAACATTGCCTTCATATACCGACTTTTTTTCTTTCTTCTTTTTAACGTTAGCAGCCACCCTGTCCTCCGCTCATCCTTCCTCCTAAACTAATATATCCGACTTTGCAAAATCCGAAAAACTAAAACTTTGAACCGTTTTAGCGTCCGCAAGCCGCTTTTTTGCCCGTTCCGATAGCGAACCGCGCCGAAAGTCCTAAAAACCGTCCGGCACACGCCTTCGTAACAGACAGTTTTATTTTTTCTTGCCCGCGACGGTCTTCTTTTTCCCCTTGCGCGTGCGCGCGTTTGTCCGCGTTCTCTGCCCGCGAAGAGGCAACCCTTTCCTGTGCCGCAACCCGCGGTAACAGCCTATATCCATAAGCCGTTTTATATTTAACGCGACCTCTGTCCGGAGCCTGCCTTCCACCTTGTAATCGTTGTCAATCAGGCGGCGCAGTTCATTTAATTCTTCCGCGGAAAGGTCGTTTATAAAACGCTTGGGGTCTATCTTTGTTTTTTCACAGATACGCGTCGCGCTCGACCTGCCTATGCCAAAGATATAGGTCAAAGCAATATCAATGTGTTTGTTAGGCAAGTCAACGCCTGCAATACGAGCCATTATTACCCCCTATCCCTGTCTCTGCTTATGCTTGGGATTTTGACAAATGATACGGATTATACCGTGCCGCTTTATCACTTTGCACTTGTCGCAGATAGGTTTTACACTCGTCCGAACTTTCATTTTTCCTCCTTACAGGTTTCTTCCCCGCAAACGCCCGCGCTTGGTCAAACCGTCATGGTGATGCATTTTCAACATGGCTTCGATCTGGCTCATCGTGTCCAAATCAACTCCGACTAAAATCAAAAGCGAGGTGCCGCCCATCAGGTATGAAATTGACGACGGGAAGTTGAACAGCACCTGAATAATCGTAGGAATAACCGCGATCAGGGCAAGGTACAAAGATCCCGGCAAAACGATCCTGTTCAGAATCTTTGTCAGGTACTCCTCTATTTTTTCCGTCCTTATGCCCGGTATGGAACCTCCGTTCTCGCGTATATTCTTGGCAATCTCGATAGGATTCAATGTTACCTGAGTATAAAAATAAGCAAAAAATATGATAAGCAAAACGTATAAAACATTGTACAGGACGCCGCGCGGGGTCAGCGCGCGCGAAACGGCCTCAAGCCAAGGGACATTGCCGCCTATAGTCGAAGCTATCTGTAACGGAAATGTCAGAATCGAAGACGCGAAAATGACAGGTATCACTCCCGACGGATTTATCTTGAACGGGATATAAGTATTCTGCGCGCCGTACATTTTTCTGCCGACCACGCGCTTGGCGTAATGCACCGTAATTTTTCGCTGCCCCTGTTGTTCAAACACGACAAGAGCTATAACGGCTACAAACATTAAAACCACAACCAGAACAAACACCAAGTTAAGATCGCCCCTCGCGACGCGCCCTACAAGTTCCCAAACAGCGTCCGGCAACCGGGCCACTATGCCCGCGAATATCAATAGCGATATTCCGTTTCCTATGCCGCGTTTTGTTATCTGTTCGCCCATCCACATCAGCAGAAGCGTCCCTGTGGTAACCGAAAGCATGGCAAGCAACGTGAACGGCAGCAAATTCATCGTGAGCAGGTTTTCCACTCTCCTAGATATGATCTGCGCGTACTGGGTAACAGCGTATGACTGTATAACGCAAACGACAACCGTCCCGTAACGCTGGTACGCCTGAATTTTCTTCCTGCCGCCTTCTTCCTGCGACAGTTTTTTTAGACTTGGAAACACGATCAGCAGAAGCTGCATGATGATGGACATGGAAATGTAAGGCATTATGCCCAGCATAAAAACAGAAAAATTCGAAAAAGCGCCGCCTGCAAAAAAGTCAAGATAATCCACAATCGCATTTCCGGAATTCTGCTGCGACAAAAAGTACGCGTTCAATTCGCGGACATCTATGCCAGGAACAGGGATCACCGCGCCCAGACGAAATATTATAAGCATCACGACAGTGAAAAAAATGCGTTCGCGCAGTTCTCTTATTCTGAAAATGCCAATTACAGGATTAGCCATCAAGTTTCCTCAGTTTTGCTTGAAGCGGACGCGGACGTTTCGCCGGCCTGTTCCGCTACAACCGTATTTTTTACGCTCCCGCCCGCTTTTAGAATCTTTTCCCTTGCCGAAGCGGAAAGCGCGTCTATCTTGCAGTCAATTTTTTTTGTGAATTTTCCGTTGCCCAAAATTTTAACCGGCAACCTGCCCTTGACAAGCCCGGCGTTTTTCAATGCCTCGACGTCAACCGTGGCTCCGTCTTCAAAACGCTTTTCAATATCGAAAAGATTCACAACGCGGTAAACCGTTTTGAACGGATAATTAGAAAAGCCGCGGCGGGCGAGTCTGCGGTACAGCGGCATTTGGCCGCCCTCGAACCCCAAATATGTCTTGCCGCCCGAACGCGATTGCTGGCCCTTGTTTCCCCTACCCGCCGTAGTGCCGCGCCCTGAGCCTTGTCCGCGCCCGACTATGCGTTTCTTTTTGTTTGCGCCTTTTGGCGCGTGTAAATCAAAATCGTGCATCAGTCTATATTCTCCACTTTGACA
>JAIRSQ010000107.1 GCA_031255395.1 Spirochaetaceae bacterium
CTGCATACTCCCGTCATCACTGTAAATGACGCTGAGGGCGCGGGCGAGATGTTTCAGGTTACGACTCTGGACATGGCGGAGATCGCAAAATCCGGCTCGCCGCCGGACTGGAGCCGCGACTTCTTCGCAAGACGCTGTTACCTCACGGTTTCGGGCCAGCTAGAAGCGGAAACCTACGCCTGCGCGCTATCGCGGGTCTACACGTTCGGCCCTACCTTCCGTGCCGAGAATTCAAACACCTCCCGCCATCTGGCAGAATTCTGGATGATAGAACCTGAAGCGGCTTTCATGGAACTGCCCGGCCTGATGGAACTTGCCGAAGACTTTTTGAAGAGCCTTTTTTCGGACGCGCTGGAAAAAAGCGCCGAAGACTTGGCGTTTTTTGATCAGCGTGTACAGAAAGGCGTGATCGAAAATCTGCAAAACGTCGTAAATTCAAAATTTGTCCATATAACGTACACGGAAGCGGTGAACGAGCTTCAAAAATCGAAAGACGGCTTCGATTTCAAGCCTTACTGGGGTTGCGATCTACAAACCGAACACGAAAAATATCTGACGGAAAAAGTAGCGGGCGGCCCGCTGATAGTTACCGATTACCCCAAAGACATAAAAGCGTTTTATATGAAAATGAACGATGACAACCGAACCGTACGCGCTATGGACGTGCTTGTCCCGCGCCTAGGCGAGATAATCGGCGGCTCTCAGCGCGAGGACGACCTGAGCAAGCTGGAAAAGCGGATGGCGGAACTCAGCATGAACGCCGCCGACTATTCGTGGTATCTCGACCTGCGCCGCTACGGGACCGCGCCCCACTCCGGATTCGGGCTGGGCTTCGAGCGTCTCGTCCAGTACGTTACCGGCATGGCAAACATACGCGACGTTATCCCTTATCCCCGCGCCCGTTAGCGTGCCGTCATTGCAAGGAGCGAAGTGCCGAAGCAATCCAGACAGGACATTCTATTCGCTGTATTGCTTAGCTTGCAATGACGCTCCCGAGGGGCCTGACCCTAAAGCCGACCCGTAATCCACAATCACCGGTTTATTCCTCATTTGCCGCAGTCGGCATGACTGTTGCGGACTAGCCGGTATATCGGCCGAATTTGCGTATCTTTTGGTTGCGGTAACGGACGAGAACTGCGGGGGAGCGGCGGCATAGGTAGTCAATGTCGCGGGCTATGGCCTCTTTTATGCGTTCGGCTGTAAGGCCGGGGTCGTTTTGAGCGCCGCCTTCAGGTTCCGGTATCACGCCGTTTATTATGCCGAAACCCAGCAGGTCGCCGCTTGTCATACGGAGCATTGCGGCGGCCTCTTTTGCCTTTGCCGAATCGTGGAGCAGGATGGACGCGAACCCTTCCGGACTTATGACCGAATAGACGGCGTTTTCCAGCATGTAAATCTTGTCGCCGACACAGATGCCGAGCGCGCCGCCTGAGCCGCCCTCGCCTATAATGACACAGATCACCGGGGTTTTAAGCTGGCTAAAATCGCGCAAGTTTCTGGCGATAGCCTCGCCAACGCCGCGTTCCTCCGAGCCGATGCCGGGATAGGCTCCGGCGGTATCCACCAGCGTTATGACGGGACGGTGAAATTTTTCAGCCTGCTTTGCCAGACGGAGCGCTTTGCGATAGCCTTCCGGGTTACCCATGCCGTGGTTGCGGAACATGTTTTCCTTGAGAGTCCGGCCTTTCTGGTTGGCGATGACGGTAACGGGGCGGCCGTCAAAAAACGCAAGCCCGCCTATTATTGCGGGATCGTCGCCAAAGAGCCTGTCGCCGTGCAGTTCGACAAAGCCTTCGAAAACGCGCTCGATGTAATCGAGCGCGCTCGGCCTGTCCGGGTGGCGGGCAAGTTCCACGCGCCGCCACGCGGCCTCGTTCTCGGACCCCGCCCTGATCTTTGTTTCCAGAGCGCCAATCTCTTCGCCCAGATCAAAGTCGCTGTTCTCTGCCAGCCGTTTTAATTCCTCGATTTTTTTGCGTATAGCTTCCGTGTTCACTGTTACAAGTCCTTAAAATTGCGGTGATGAAGTTCCAGCAGGGCCGAGAGCGCCCGTTTCTGATCCTTGCGGGCGGCGATCAGATCGACAAAACCCTTATCCCGCTGGAATTCGGCCCGTTGAAAGCCTTCCGGCAGCTTCGCGTGAATAGTGCCCTCAATTACGCGCGGTCCGGCAAAGCCGATCAGCGCGCCAGGTTCGGCTATAATTATGTCCGCCAGCGTCGCGAACGACGCGGTAACGCCACCGGTTGTAGGGTCGCACAGCACGGTAAAAAACGGCACCCCAGCCCTGTCCATCTCCGCCGCCACGCTCGCCGTCTTTGCCATCTGCATCAGGCTGAATATGCCTTCCTGCATACGCGCTCCGCCCGATGTCGCGTACAGTATGAGCGGCAGTCCATCCTGCGCGCTCTTAAGCATGGCCCTGCATATCTTTTCGCCCACGACCGAGCCCATCGAGCCGCCCATGAAACTGAACGACATAAGCGCCAGAATCGCCGGTTTTCCGTGTATTTCGCAACAACCCGTGATAACGGCGTCCTTCATGCCGGTTTTTGCTGACGCCTCCGACAGTTTTTCCTCGTATGCCGAGAATTCTATCGGGTTGAGCGACCTTAAATCGCCTGAAAATTCCGCGAACGTGCCTTTGTCGCACAGGTATTCGACGCGTTCTGCCGGTTCCATGCGGTAATGCAGGCCGCATGAAGGGCAGGTATTCAGCGCGGCCGCTATTTCCGCAACGTCATAACGCTTTCCGCAACGCGGGCAATCCCTGCCCGCCGCCTCTTCGTTTGAATTCGCCATTATTTACATTCTACTTATTTTTTTGACGCGCGGCTATGAGCTTGCCCGCCGCGAACAACGGACGCTTAACAAGCCTGCGCGAACCGTTTTATAATTGATTCGATGGCTGAACAGGCTTCGTGGTTCACGACTCACGACGGCGTTAAACTTTTTCTAAGACGCTGGGAATCGCGGGACGGGGCAAAGCCTAAGGGCGTAGCGCTTATCGCGCACGGGATGGCGGAGCACGGCGGGCGTTACGCTGAGACGGCGGCTTGCCTATCGGAAAACGGATATGAGACGTGGGCCGCCGATATGCGGGGGCATGGCAGAACCGCCGATCCGAGCGTAAACTCTCCGGACAAGGGCGGACTTTTGGGGCATTGCGCCGACACGCGGGCGTTTTCCAAGACGCTGCTCGACGTTGAAAGGATACATAACGAGATACAGAAAACTTACCCCGGCGTCCCGCTCTTTCTGCTCGGCCATTCGTGGGGTTCCTTTATCGCGCAGGGGTTCATCGAAACCTTTAACAAACGTCCGCTTTCGGGTTGCGCTCTTTCAGGAACGATGGGGCCTGGCAACGCGCTTGTCGCTTTCGGAACCGTTTTTATGACGGTCATGACAACTTTCCGCGGGCCGCGTTACCGCTCGATGTTTGCCCGCAAAATGGCGGACGGCTCTTACAACAACGCGTTCCGCCCAAACAGGACGGCATTTGACTGGTTGTCGCGGGACAACAAGGAAGTGGACGGTTTTGTCGCCGATCCGCTTTGCGGAGGGATTTGCAGCGCGGGTTTCTACCGCGATATGGCCCGCTGTCTTAGACGAATACATCGCAGGCGGATGATTGAACGTATTAACAAGGAGCTTCCGGTTTACGCGTTCTCCGGCAACGCCGACCCTGTGGGCGGTATGGGCGCAGGTCCAACGACTCTTGTTGACATTTACCGGAGAATCGGCATAAAAGATGTAGAGTTTGTGCTGTACCCCGGAGCGCGGCACGAGACTTTGCATGAAACAAACCGCGAAGAAGTGATGCGGAATCTTTGCCGCTGGCTGGACAGGCATATTAAATGACGGAGCGGGACGGGCGGTTTTTGCCGCAACATTACCGCAAGGATTGATTTTGCGTTTTCGATATTCAAGAGGCGACGACGGAAAGACTGAAAAAAAGGCCGTCGTCTACACGAAAGACGAGCATAATATTGACGCTCGCGATCTGGACAAAGACGCGACTTATATCTGTTCGCGGTTGCGTTCCGAGGGGTACGAAACCTATATAGTGGGCGGAGCGGTGCGCGACCTCATACTTGGGAAAAAGCCCAAGGATTTTGACATAGTAAGCGCGGCAAGCCCCAACCGTATCAAAAAGATTTTTCGTAACGCCCGCGTCATAGGCCGGCGGTTTCGGCTTGTCCACGCCTATTTTGGCGATAAAATTTACGAGGTGGCGACTTTCCGCTCGCTTAAGGACGGCGCGACCGGCAACACGTTCGGCACTGTCGAAGAGGATGTCATGCGCCGCGATTTTTCGCTAAACGCCCTCTTTTACGACCCTGAACAGGAACTTGTCATAGATTATGTCGGCGGCTTCGAGGACATTCAGCGGCGCGTAATAAATCCAGTCATACCGCTCAATGTTATTTTTAGCGATGATCCTGTCCGCATGATACGCGCCGTTAAATACGCCGCCATGACAGGTTTTGAAATACCGCCAAAACTGCGGAACAAGATAGTGTCCGAGGCGTATCTCCTTACATTGATTCCGGCGTCGCGCCTTACGGAAGAAGCCCTTAAAATCATAAATTCCGCCTGCCCGGACACCGTCGTCGCGCTGCTCGAAAATTACGGTCTGTACCGTTACCTTCAGCCCAACGCTTCCGCTATGATGGAGACTGACGAAGGGTTTAAAGAACGGTATATGCGATCGCTCGCCGTTTTGCCCGAAAAATCCGCCGAAAAAAACCGTCCGTTGCGCGCGCTAATCGAGGATTATATCGAAACAATTATGGACTGGAACGGCGACGGGCAGGAATTGTTTATGCAGGCCTTTTTTGCCGCAAGGAAATTCATAATGCCGGTGAGCCCGCAACGGCTTGAACTGGGAAAAGCTATCCGCCAAATATTCGCGGAGCACGGCATTATGATAAAAAGAATCCATCCACCGCGGCGCTGGGGACGGGACAGCAATTCTTGCAAGGAAGATAGCGAAACCGCTTCTTCCGACGCTACCTTATCCTCATCATGATGCTTTCGGCGCGTTCCCTGTACCGTTCAGGCGATTCGTTTGCCGCTTCCTCTAGATACTCCAGCGCCTCGCTGTTCCTGCCCGCCGTCGCGGCGTTTACGCCGAGCGCGTACTTCACGAGAGCGGAATCAGCGCCGTATTGAAGTGCCGTAAGGTAGTATGCCTCCGCCATATCGTAGCTGTTCTCGTCGTAGGCAATCAGTCCCATGTAATAGTATGGCGCGTAGTGCACAGGTTTCTGATACATGGCGGCAAGAAAAAACGACTCGGCAGTGTCCAAATCTCCCCCAAGATACGCGTTCTGCCCGGACTCTACAAGTTCTGCGAATGTCTGCCTGCTTGCGATATAGTTGTCGTAATCGGCGCGCATCATTTCAAGGGTGTTCCAACTTATCAGCCGGTCCAGCACGGTCATGGAATTTTCGACGGCGGATTTAGCGGGAGAAAGCAACATAAACGATTCGGTTATGGCCCGGAAATAGTCTCCGGTTCCTCCGCTGTTAAGGAAAAATGAAATTATAGCCCACGAAACAGGCTGCATATATTCGGGCATCCCGTTCAAGTCCGCCAAAAACACCGATTCCAGCGAAGGTTGCCGGTTCCCAAGCGATTTCACTGTATCTAGCCATGAAAGGTTTTCTTCGTACCTCAGTTCGCGGGTTTCTTTGTCGAATCTTAGCGTGTTATAGTAAATGGCAAAGCCTTCCCTCATCCATGTCGGAGGATAAGGCACGAAGGCGCGGAAAAACTGAATGAAAGCCTGATGGGGCAGCATACGCTCCTCTTCAGCCGACCCTCTGTGAACCACAAGCTCGCGACGCTCAGGCTGGCTGTAGTGCAGGTACACCGCGCCGTCTCGCGTTGAGCCGAGCTTTGAGAAAACATAGTCGTCGTAGGCCTTTTTGTCGGAAAACGCAACTACCCGCAACAGCCCCGGCAAATCGGCCGGATCGAAACGGAACAGCCGGTTGTAGACGTCAAACCTCAGTTCCATCTCGCGGGAAAGTATCTCCGCGTCGTAACTTCCTCCGTCCGAGATGATATCAAAAAATTGATTACGCACCTCGACGCGTGTCGGACTTGCGCTGTCGTACTGGGCAAGCAAGCCGCCCGCAATGACAAACGTAAACAACACGGCTGCCGTGAGTTTTTTCATAAAATTCCCCCTGCAACGAGCGCGCTCGTAACCATACCCGCGCCAGCGGGCGCTAAGTTACGGCTCCGCCATTTCAATAACTTTGTCTATTATTATGTTCACTTCTTCAATAAGAATTCCAGTGTACTTCTCTATATTGTCGGTAATATATCGCAAAAGTTCATTAATTTTTTTTTCAAGCGGGATTCCGAAGCTCACGTCAATCGTGATTACCAGCCGGTAACCGGCTTCCGTGTCCCTGACGTCTATCTTCTTGGCTTTGAAGCCGTCGTCAAACTCGCCAACGCAGTTTTTTACCATAAGGCTAAGCGCCTGCCCGGAAATAACCAGCTTTTGCGGCACGGAGTACGCCGGACGTACCAGAGATTTTTCGTGCGTCGCCGGGATGAGCCGTTGCGTCCTGTACGGCTCCGGAGCGGAAACGGGCGAAAAAAATATTTCAGGATAGCCGCGCCTTACCTCCACGGACGGAGCCGGAATAACGTGCTTGCCTTCAATTCGCCGCGTCCTAAGCGCCGTTTCTATTTCATTCTGGGACGCGAAGTCTTCGATTTTGATGATTCTCGCGGGCAGCGGAAGCTGTAGTCGCGCCGCTATCTTGTTCACCATTTTTTCGGAGGTGCCGACTATAAGCACGCTGGAAAATTTCTCGGTCTGCAGCCTGCGCGCGACCTCGTCCCGGCGGCTCTTTTCATAGAACACCGCCGTTTTTACAGCCGCCATAAATGATTTCTCCTCTTTCGCCGAGCAACCGGCCACGATACGGTCGTTCCGTATCAACAGCCCGTCGTCAATGATGAAGTCTATCCGATACTTGCGGGCAACCGTCTGCGCCTGATAGCTCTTGCCAGTCCCGCTCGCCCCCACCAGCGCGAATACCGTTATCTCTTTTTTAACAACAGAATCAAAAATCATCATACTAATATAACATCGATTAGCTTCAGGCGTAACGGTTATTTT
>JAIRSQ010000143.1 GCA_031255395.1 Spirochaetaceae bacterium
AACATGGAGCCGCCCCAGCCGTTTGAGAGACCGGTGCGGAGTCCCTGCCGAATAAGAGCTTCGGCATCCGCCGTGTTGCCCATGTGGGTCATGTGCATCGCCGTAGCGATCTCACGGTCAATGGCGCGCGGATAGATGCCTTCTTTTTCCCATATATCCTGGCGGGATTTTATGGCGCGTTTGGCAAAAATCTGATACCCCCACGGCTTGCCGAATTCCATTAGTCCGATTTCGGCGACCTCGTGAGCCACATCGTAAATGTCGCGGCCTTCGGTTTTAACGCCGTATTCCGCAGCCAGCCGCAACAGTTTGGCTTCGTCGCGCACCTGATAGTTTCCATCGCGTTTTGTGCTATGGAGCACATGAAGGATCTCACGTGCATGATCCGAGTGGGCGGAGGTACCGGCGGCAATAGTCCTAAGGTAGTTCCTACCAGCTATCGCGTTGGCGTCCGCGCCACAAATACCGCGTTTGCCCTTTGCCGTAACACGGCAGGGCCCCATGGAACAGTTTTTACAGCATATACCGTCCTCGCCGAACTTGCAGTGCGGCGTCTGGGCTTTTACGCGGTCATGGTAGGTTTCCGCGCCCGCTGCTACCGCCCGCTCCTTGAGCTTTGCGGTAACCTCTTCCATCTGCTCAATGGTGGTCATGTTTTCTAGAGTTTTCAAAATCTATCTCCTTGTTTCATTCAAGAATGTTATCAATTCTCTATTATACTTCAAAATGGCTGTACGTCAAGGAAAAAAATCAGCGCAAAAAAAGGCCGGACGCGGGATGGCGCCGGGGGTCTGCCGCCGCCGACGCTAGCGGCTTGTAAAAGCGGGGATGAAGGGGTAGGATAGCCCTATGAACATTTCAACGTACACGGTAAAACCGAAACTGCCGGCTTCGCTGAAGCCGTTGGAAGAGATAGCCCGAAACCTTTGGCTTTCGTGGAATTACGACGCGGTTCAGCTCTTTATACGGCTGGACGATCAGGCATGGATGGCATCGCGCCAGAGCCCGATTAAGATGCTGGGTATGGTGAGCCAGAAGCGGCTTAACGATGCGGCCAATGATGACTCGTATACTGCCGCGCTTAATACCGTTTACGAGCGGTTCCTCATGTACAAGAAGCGCGATACCTGGTACAAGGGGCAACGGCGGGACGTTGTGGCTTACTTCTCGATGGAGTACGGAATGGATGTTTCGCTGCCGATATATTCCGGCGGGCTTGGCATACTGTCCGGCGACCACATGAAAACCTCGTCCGACCTCGGCCTGCCGTTGGTCGGGATCGGGCTGCTGTACCGGCAGGGTTACTTTCAGCAGTACCTCAATGCGGACGGCTTTCAGCAGGAAAGCTATCCCGAAAACGACTGGTACAATATGCCGGTTGAACTCAAGACGGGCAAGGACGGCAAACCGCTTACGATTTCTGTCGATCTTGCGGGGCGTCAGGCTTGCGCCCGGATCTGGGAAGTGCGCGTGGGGCGCAATTTCCTCTACCTGCTCGACACTAACATCGAAGAGAACCCTCCGGATTTCAAGATTATCACATCGGCGCTGTACGGCGGTGACAGCGAGACTCGCATCCAGCAGGAGATACTGCTTGGTATTGGCGGCTTTCGCGCCCTGCGGGCTATGGGAATCAACCCTGCCGTAACACACATGAACGAGGGACATTCCGCCTTCCTCAGCCTTGAGCGCGTGCGTGAACTGGTAACAGAAAAAGGGTTTTCGTTCAACGAAGCAAAGGAAACTATCTGGCCTACCAACATCTTTACGACCCATACGCCGGTACCGGCTGGCAATGAACGTTTTGACATACCTCTTTTGGAAAAATATATGCGTCCGTGGATGAACATTCTGGGGATTTCGTGGAACGACTTTTTGGCTCTTGGCCGTGAAAACCCCGGCGACTTGAACGAGTCGTTTTGTATGACAATTCTGGCGTTAAAGTTTTCCGCCTATGCCAACGGCGTGGCCGCCCTGCACGGTAACGTGTCGCGTAGTATGTGGCAGGGTCTTTGGCCGGGCCTCCCGATAGACGAGGTGCCGATAGGCCATGTTACCAACGGTGTCCACCCAAAAACATGGGTCTCCAGCGGGATGAGTACGTTGCTCGACCGGTATTTCGGGCCCACCTTCGAGGAAAAGCCGTCCGAGATCTCCATTTGGGATCGTATGTCGCGCATCTCGGACGAGGAACTGTGGCGCACGCACGAGCGGCGGCGGGAACAGCTTGTCCGGTTTGTCCGTGACAGGCTAAAGGACAGGCACCGGCGTTCCGGCAGAAACGAGCGGCAAATAGTCTTTGACGAAGACGCGCTGTCGCCTTACGCGCTGACACTGTGCTTCGCCCGGCGCTTTGCCACGTACAAGCGCGGCAACCTGTTGCTACGCGACCCGGAACGGCTGTTGCGGCTTCTTAGGGACAGCGATCGTCCGATACAGCTTATCTTTGCCGGCAAGGCCCATCCGCATGATATTCCCGGCAAGGAACTGATAAAAAGCATCGTTCACTTTGCCGAACAGCACAGTGTTACGAACCGCATAGTGTTCGTGGAAAATTACGATATGACGGTCGCCCGCTACCTTACCTCCGGGGCGGATGTTTGGCTAAACACGCCGCGCCGTCCGATGGAAGCGAGCGGCACGAGCGGCATGAAGGCTGCGATGAACGGTGTCATAAACTGCTCCGTGCTGGACGGCTGGTGGGACGAGTCGTACAATCCCGAAGTCGGCTGGGC
>JAIRSQ010000024.1 GCA_031255395.1 Spirochaetaceae bacterium
TCGGAGGAAGAACGCCCGTCTGACTGTGAGCCGCCACCGCTACGCTTACACGCGCCGATTGTCAGCGCCAGGGCCAAGACAAGCGCCATACCAAGAATCCGTTTCATACTAAAGCCTCCAAAAAATTAATATATGTTTTACGGAACGGGATATTTACCCCGCCCGTGAAAACCCATGCTACGCCGGAATTACCGGCTCGTGTCCCTATGCGCGGGAAGACGCTCCCTCGTTATACAGTTCCAGATATGTTCGGTATCGTTCTTCAAACAGCTGGTGTTTCTCCGCGTCCGGCGCGATTAGTTCCTGCGTTTCCACCGTATAGGACTTTGGATCGTCTAACCAGCCCGTGGCGACCATTCCCAGAACAGCGCCCCCTACAAGCGATGCCTGCGAAACTTTCGCGCAACGCATCTCCTGCCCGAATATATCGGCACACATTTGCTTCCACACCGGCGAATTAAGGACGCCGCCCGACAGTTGGATATGGCGGGGAACGCCGGCTGTGGCGCACAGGGACTCGAAACACTGGTAAAGGTTGAACAAAATTCCTTCCAGAACGCTAAAGTACATATCTTTTGAAGAATGCCCGGAGTGAAG
This sequence comes from Spirochaetaceae bacterium, assembly GCA_031255395.1. Taxonomy (GTDB): domain Bacteria; phylum Spirochaetota; class Spirochaetia; order Treponematales; family Breznakiellaceae; genus JAIRMY01. Next base: position 598 of record JAIRSQ010000024.1, read on the forward strand.
TCTAAAAAATCCGCCCTGCCGTGAATCCTGCCAACCGGGACAACGTTCCCCAAAAAGAAACGGCAGGAAAAAGGGCATCTTTGAAAAATCAACCGGCTCTTTCTCTATATCCGAATATGAATTGTGGGGAAACAGATTGTTTTTTGCCCAATCCACACAGTTGCACGCGCCATTGGTAGCGGCCCCGCTCATCCATGATACCGGGGAAAGATAACACCAGGTACTCGGCGTTTCGGGAATGAGCGGCTGCGGGACCGACAGGCGCAGGGCCGCGCTCGTACCGATGGAACATGTCATGACGCCAGGTACCAACGCACCGGCGGCTGTCTGGTTCAGCGCGCCGTCGGGATACGAAGGCAGTACCGGAATACCAGCTTTTAGCCCCAGTAGCTTGGCCCCTTCCGCCGACAGGGGAACGGTCTCATGGTAATCCGCCAGATGCCCCATTTGGCCGGTTGTAATGCCGATTTCCGCGAACAATTCGCCGTCATATTCCAGTTTATGTATATTCAGCATACCCGAACCGGAAATCGTGCTTTTTGTTTCACGCCGCTCGCCGGTAAGTTTCCAAAAGTTATATCCGCTCTGGGTGAAAATGTGGGTATTGTCAAAACAAAACCCTTGGCGCTTCAAACGCAATAGCTGGAATGCGGGATAAAGCGCGTGTACCATGCAGCCGGTGCGGTGATAGTACTTGTCGGTGTATTCTTGTGAAGCGCGAAGTTCCGCCGCAGTGCCCTTTGCCCCCGCGTATTCCCACGTAAAAGTCGGAGTAAGCGGCTTCATCGCCTTGTCGCAGACAAGCACGCTATGGAAAGTTCCCGTGGGCACAATCGCCTCAATTTCAGTGCCATCGGCCAGATCGCGCCCTAGTCTGATCATTTGGGAGAAAATAGCGTCCGCATCCTGCGTGCCGGTTTCCCCGCCCACATGGGACACTTCGTAGGGATAGGATTCCGCCGCGATTCGTACAACGTTCGCTTTTTGAGGATTGAAAAGCAGGGCCTTTACAGACGCCGTACTGGATTCAAGAACAAGAATCATACCCTATCCTATACGCCAAAATTGAAATTTCATGATAAATCCGTTTTTTTAATCTGTCAACTTTTCTGTTTTTTGTCACTTTTTTTCTATGGCGGAATCTTCTACGACAGTGATCCCCACGCAATGCCGTGGGAGCCCCTGCCGAAACCGGCGTCTATGCCATGGTTCACCGCAAGCGGGGGCACTGCCCGCTCATCCCTCATTGCAATTACGCGGCGGCTTGACATTGAAAACAGTTGGTTCGACAATGAAAACATGAGCGCAACGGGACGGATGACGCGTTTGAACGGATTGAAAAACAGCATAAACGTGAATGAAACGGTTAGGCCGACAAGGGCGGTAATACATCTGGACAGGCTGAAAGCCAACATAAACGCTGTCAGGGAACATCTTGGGAAGAGAGCGAAACCGATGATATGCATGCCGGTAAAGGCGGACGCGTACGGGCACGGAGCGGCCCGCGTGGCTGAAGAAGCGGTAAAGAACGGCGTGGATTATCTGGCGGTCGCGACGGCGGACGAAGGCGTTGAACTGCGGAACGCCGGAATACAGTCGCCCGTGCTGCTGTTTTCTCAGCCAGTCAAGGAAGAGCTTGCCGCGGCGGCGCGGGCGCGGCTCGTGCCGTTTATCGGCGATATCGAGACGGCGGAACTTTTCGCGGCGGAAGCGGAAAAAGCGATAAAAAACGAGAACAGCGGCGCGAAACGGCTAAAGGCGTTCCTTAAAATAGATACCGGCATGGGCAGAATGGGCTGCCGTCCCGAAGAAGCGCCGGCCCTTGCCGCTTATATCGCCGGCAATCCGACCCTCGAATACGCGGGAACGGCGACGCATCTTGCCGTCTCCGACTCGCCGGAGACGGCGGCGGCGGAATACACGCGCCTTCAGATAGAGCGTTTCAAGGCGGCGCTGGAAGGGATTCGCGGCAGAGGCGTGGGCACGGGCATCGTTACGGCGGCGAACACCGGTGCCGTGGTCTCCTATCCTGAAGCGTGGTTTGACATGGTCAGGCCCGGCATACTGCTGTACGGCTACCCGCCGGACGGCGCGGAGCAGCGCCTTCCCGTGCGTCCCGTTATGGAACTTAAAACGGTGATTGCGGCGATAAAACTGATAAGGCGCGGCGAAAGCGTGTCTTACGGCAGAACATGGACGGCGCGGCAGGACACGGCGGTCGGCCTGCTTCCGGTGGGTTACGGAGACGGGCTGCCCTTAAGACTCAGCGGCAACTTTTCCGTGATGGCCGGCGGTAAGAGTTATCCGGCGGTCGGGCGAATATGCATGGATCAGTGCATGGTTGACTTGGGAGCGTCGCCGGAAACGGAACGTTTTGCCGCTGTCAGCGTGTTTGGCGGAGGCATGGAGGGCGCGCTTGACGCAGCTGATATAGCGCGGCGTATTGGAACGATCCCTTACGAGATAACCTGCGGAATCTCAAAGCGCGTGCCGCGAATCTACAGCGAATGAGCCTTCCTGCCCGCGAATCAAAATGACTGAACGGAAAAAAGCCTTCATAGGCATCATACTTTGCGTGTTTTTCTGGGGAATCTCATTCGTTTCGATAAAAATAGCCCTTTCCGTGTACCCGCCGATGAGCCTTGGCATGTTTCGTTTTGCCGTCGCGGTGGCGTTCTTGTATTTTATCAAACAAAAGTACGGAAAAACGGAAAAATTTGAATGGCGCGATCTGCCTTCGCTGGTTGTGGCGAGCGTTTTGGGCGTTTCGCTGTACTTTTTTTTGGAAAATAACGGCGTTAAACGGGTAAGCGTGTCGGAAGCGGCTATAATCGTCGGCGCCATACCTGTGGTAACGATGGCCGCCGAAGCCGTGTTTCAACGCCGCCCCGTCCTAAAGCGGCAATGGGCCGGGGCGGTCGTCTCGATAGCGGGCGCGGCGCTCGTGTCCGGCGTGTCGCTGGCGTTTTCCGGCAGCAGCTCCGGCTATCTGTTCATGGCGGCGGCTGTTTTATGCTGGATAGCTTACAGTTTTGTAACGCCGTCCCTGTTTTCGCGCCGCTCGTTGCTGTACATCGTTTTTTGGCAGTCCGTTTTTGGCATGGCAGGCTTCGTCCCGTTCGCCCTAGCCGAAATGCCGGAATGGGGAACCCCGACAATCGCTGTTTGGCTGCACATTCTGTTCCTCGGCACGGCCTGCTCCGCTCTCGGTTACTGGTTTTACGCAAAATCGCTCGAAACCCTGGGCGTTTCAGTGTCGGCTTTGTTCATAAACTTCATTCCGGTCATCTCCGTAATCGCGGGGGTAGTAGTCATGGGAGACAGTCTGAAGGCGCTTCAATGGGCGGGAGCCGTTCTGGTTCTTGTCGGGGTATATATGGCGGTGCTCTTTGTCCCGCAGCGCTGACTCCCGCCCGCGGGTTTCCGCGCGCTTTCAGTTTGAGGGGAGAAGGATGAGCGGCAGCCGCGCCTGTCCCCCGCAAAGGGGCAGATAATACCGGCGGGCAAGTGGTATCATGCGTTATAATTTTGCTGACGGCGGTAACGGCACGTTGAAGATAGCGTTTTTTTCTTTTACCGGACGGGGGGACGGGTTAAAAAGCCGCCTCTGGGACTATTTTTTGAGTACGGGGCGCGAGATTTTTGACCTGCCGCAGGGGGCGGGACTGAAGGAACAGGCCGCCGCCGCGTTTGCCGGAGCGGACGCAATATTTTTTATATGCGCCGCCGGTATAGCCGTGCGGACGATAGCGCCGTTTGTCCGGTCAAAGGTTACCGACCCAGCCGTAATCGTGGCGGATGAGGCGGGAAAATGGATGATTCCGTTGCTGGGCGGTCATATCGGAGGCGGAAACGAACTTGCGCGGGAGGTGGCAGCTTTCCTGGGCGGGGAAGCGGTTATCACGACGGCAACGGACATAAACGGGGTTTTTGCCGTTGACCTGTGGGCAAAAAGCCAGAATCTTGCGATAAGCTCGATGGAACGGGCAAAAAAAGTTTCGGCAAGACTGATTGCTGGCGAAGAGGTAACGCTGCGATCCGACTATCCCGTCGAGGGTACGCCGCCTCGCGGTGTCTTGTACCGGAGCGGCGCCGCGTCTTCCGGCTTTGAAATAATCGTGTCGATGAGGCGCGGCGCGGAGGATGGTTTTTTACGGCTGATTCCGCGCCACGTCTATGTCGGGATAGGCTGTCGTAAAGGGGCCTCTGAGCGGGACATAGCGGAAGCGTTTGACGAAACGCTGGAATTTCTTGAGCTTGACGGGCGGTGCGTGGCCGGAATCGCCAGCATCGATGTTAAAGACTCGGAGGCGGGACTGCTCAGTTTTTGCGAAGAGAGGGGTATTTCCAGCGTTTTCTTTGGCGCGGCGGAACTGCGTGCTGTAAAGGGATGTTTTTCAGGCTCAGACTTTGTTGCGGAAACCGTCGGCGTTGACAATGTGTGCGAGCGTGCCGCCGTCCTCGCATCGGGGAACGGGGAGTTGATTGGCAGAAAGACGGCGCGGCGCGGCGTTACGACAGCCGTTGCCGTCAAAAAAGCGGATTTGCGCTTTTGATGTTTTGGGATGCCCCGTACATCGGGGCGGCGG
>JAIRSQ010000190.1 GCA_031255395.1 Spirochaetaceae bacterium
TCGGCCTGGGCGTACAAGTCCTCGATCTCGTCCCATTTGCCGGAGACCGTGACGAGCCTGACGCCCTTGTCGTTCGTCCAGCTGGCTATCCAGAGGGCCTTGCTCAGGGCGGTACGGCATAGCCAGAGGACTTTGTCTTCGGGAACGTCGCGGGCGGAGAGGCATCCTATGCCTCCGCTTTTCTTAACCATGGTCGTTTTCACTGGTGGAACCTCCGGCTATCATGTAAGGGGGTTCGCGGAGGGTCGCGTGAAAGGGGCAAAATGAATAACCATACGACGGAATGAATAAAGTTTACTGAATTAGTAAAGATAGTCCGGCCAAGCCGTCCGGGTGCACGTGAGGGTATAATTGCGATTCCCTTATTATTTTGATAATACGCCGTCCTTCCGGTGTTATTGTAAGGTCTGCCTGCGGCGACATTATAGCGTCCAGAAAGTAAATACCAAGCGGGTTATACGCTAGTTTCCCGTGATGTCATTTTTAGATTTAAGATAATCGTCGTATGACTCTTGTGAAAAAGTTACTTCCATACAACTCCCCTCCATAGCTGACAGACATTCCGCTTTTAGGTTAAATATACGCGATATTGATGTTTTATTCTACCTCTTTAATCCCCGGCGATTCCGGTTTTGGAAAATCCCAGCGATTCGACAAGGCCGCCACCGCAATGGATTGCTTCGCGCTACAGGCTCGCAATGACGGTCGTCACAGCCACCGCAGGCGGGGTTTTAGGGGCGGAACTCCTAGGAGAAGGCGATGCAAAAAACTGCAGAGCTAATCACTTAGACAGCAGAATCACTACGCTGCGGCCATGAACGGTGTAATATTTCGCGCCGGGCAGGGCTTCTTGATGTTCACCGATTTGAATGTCCTTAGGCGAGGGGAGCGCGGTGTCAACAGCGCGGCGCCATGTCTTGCCGGCAGGCGGCGGACGTAGCGTAAACTTGCGGTCTTCAACGCCGGAATTGAACATAATGAAGAAGTCATTATCGTCGCGGTCAGCGGGAATGTCCGCCTCGGTCCCGTCTATGTAGAACGCGAAGCACGGCGCCTTTTTTTCCCAGTTCAGATCATTGCCATCTTCGCCAAACCAGGCAATGTCGGGCAGAGTGTTGTGCGAGCCGTCGCTCCCTGTGTAGAATTCGGGACGCCTGAAGGCCAGATGGCGCAGACGGAACGCTATCATCTTCTTGGCGAAACGGAAAAGGCCTGGATTCTGCTCTTGCAGACTCCAGTCGTACCAAGATATTTCGTTGTCTTGGCAGTACGCGTTGTTACAGCCATTTTGCGTACGGGCAAACTCATCCCCGCCCAGCAGCATCGGGGGGCCCTGCGAGATCATTAACGTAGCGATAAAGTTTTTCATCTGCCGTTGCCTGACAGCCTCTATCGACGGATCTGCCGGCGAGCCCTCGTACCCGTAGTTGTAGCTTATGTTATTGTCCGTGCCGTCCCGGTTATCTTCGCCGTTTTCGTAGTTGTGTTTGTAATTGTACGAGACCAGATCTTTCAGCGTAAAACCGTCGTGGCAGGCAAAAAAGTTTATCGAATGAAACGGTTTTCGGCCGTCCCGCAGGTTCAGATCCGAACTGCCGCACAAACGGGTCGCCACATCGCCCATAGCTCCCTGGTCGCCTCGCCAGTATTTGCGAACGCTGTCGCGGAATTTGTCGTTCCATTCGGCCCAGCGCCCCGGAAACGAGCCGACTTGGTACGCTCCGCCCGCATCCCACGCCTCGGCGATGATCTTTGTGTTGCGCAATACGGGCGTCTCAGCTATCCTTTCAATCATCGGCGCGTTCTCAATCAGACGGCCGCGCTGGTTGCGCCCTAATATCGAACCTAAATCAAAACGGAAGCCGTCAACGTGCATCTCGGTTACCCAGTAACTTAGACAATCGATTATCATGTCACGTACCACAGGATGATTGCAGTTCATCGTGTTGCCGCAACCGGAATAGTTCTGATAGTAGCGTTTATTATCGTTCAGCATATAATAGATCGGGTTGTCCAAGCCCCGGAATGAAAAGGTCGGGCCAAGCTCGTTCCCTTCCGCCGTATGGTTGAACACCACGTCAAGTATCACTTCGATGCCGGCCTTGTGCAGTTCGCGCACCATAGTTTTGAATTCGCTCACTTGCGCTCCGGTATTCCGGTCGAACGAATATGAACCCTTTGGAGCGAAAAAACCCACTGTGGAGTATCCCCAGTAATTTTTCAGCCTTTCGCCCGTGCTCGGGTTTATTGCGTACAGCTCGTTTTCGTTAAATTCGTGTATCGGCAACAGTTCGACGCCCGTTATGCCAAGCTCTTTGAAGTAAGGTATCTTTTCTACAAGGCCAAGGTATGTGCCAGGATGTTCCACGCCGGAGGACTTGTGCATAGTAAGGCCGCGCACGTGTGTCTCATAGATGACGCTATGACGCAACGGGTAGTTGAGCGGGCGGTCGTTCTGCCAGTCAAACGAATTATCGATTACAACGCAACGCGGTGATGTGTCTATGTTGTCTTTAGTGTTTTTCGAGAGGTCTTTTTGCGGGTCGAGCGGGTCGTACGCCACCGCCTCGCCAAACTTCCAATCGCTGATACTGCTAAACGCCTTTGAGTACGGGTCGATCAACGCGCGAGCGGGATTGAAACGCAATCCATTTTCAGGTTGAAAGGGGCCGTCCGCCCGGTACAGGTAACATGCTCCTGCGGCAAGGCCAGATATAAAACAGTGCCAAATATCGCCGGTGCGGTTTTTCTTTCGATTCAGCGCGATTTCCCGCCGTCCGGCGCCCGCCTCAGCGCTCTCGAACAGGACAAGCGTTACAGTCGTCGCATGCCGTGAAAAAATCGAAAAATTAACGCCGTCCGATGTCAAAGACGCGCCCAATGGAAGAGGCTTTCCCTCCCCCGCTATAAAATTGTCAAGATTCATAATATATTATGGGAGTGCTCCCGCCGCTTTGACAAGTCCGGCAGTCCGTCGGTCTCTCTAATCGCGTTTTACCTATATGCGGCAGCAAAGGAGGAGAAGCCCGTAAGCCGGGACATCCTTGCGAGGCGGCCCGAAACGTTAAGTCCGTCTGCGGCGTTTGAGAGCAAAGACAATCGCAAAAGCGAGCACGGCTGCCGGTATTACAGCGACATTTAGGAAGCGGGCCGCAGTCTGGGCGGCGTAACGCCGTTCCGGGTCGATGATCCTGTCAAGGCGTTTCGTGCCTGAAACTCGGCTCCTTATGCCGATAATGTCATCGTCGTTTGCAAGCCAGTCGGCGGCAAGAAGAAAAAAGTTAAGGTTGCGTTCTGAGTCCAGGTACTCGTCGTTCAAAAATTCGTTGTTGCCTATCACGATGACGCGCCCTAAAGGACGGTCTGACGAAGGAGGTTGCGGCGATGGGGGCGGCTCCCCTACGGCAGAATCTTCCGCAACGGGACTGTCCGCAAAATGCGGGGGAAAGCGTCCTGACAGCGCGGCGGCGAGTATTTTCACGCCGGAGGTCTCCCGCTGTTCACGCGTGAACAGCGGGGCGCTGTCCGGGCTGACCGTGAAATCCTTTGTCATGAGCCACGCGTCGGCGGTACTGGACAGCAGCGGGACGGCTTCGACGCCTTCTGCCGGGGAAAGGCTGAGCGGGCTGGGCCAAAACAGGTCTGCGCCGGAAAACGCCGACGTAACGGGATGGGCGAGGTTGCCGCCTTCCGGCGTAACGCTGATCCAGAACGGGTAGCGAACCAGACGGATTAGCGGCGCGCCGCCTGTTCCCATGCTCCGGTACGTTATCGTGAGGCAGGAACTGTCTAGGACCAGGGCGGTCTGCACGTCAACGCCGTACGTGCGGAGCATCGCCAAAAGCCCGCCGTCTGTGAGCGGCGCCGCTTCGAGAACGCCGGTCGCGGAGGACACGTTGAAGTTTCCGGCCAGGAAGGCGGCCCTGCCGCCGTCCTGAATGTAGCGGTCGATACGGTAGAGCGCTACTTCGTCGAGCGAATCAACGCCACCTATCACGATGATTTCGCTCAAACCGCCGGGAATTCCCTCTTCAGCAAGGGTCTCGACGGGAATTTCGCGCAGTTTATAGCCCGACATTTGGAGTATTCCGGCAAGATTGCGGTAATTCCGGTCGAAAGATTTGGCAAAGTCTGCCATTATGACACCGGCTTCGCGGGTTCTTCCGCTTAC
>JAIRSQ010000011.1 GCA_031255395.1 Spirochaetaceae bacterium
CCCTCCGCCAAAGCCGCTTCCAGTACGATTTTTTTATCCCGCTCGCTCAACCTAAAACCTCCCCTAAATCTTGCCCGAAAAATGCCGATAATATATGAGGAAATTGTTCATGATACAACTAACTTTTTCATTAAAATACCAGTCCCAGCTCCGACGCGTAAGGACAAGTATATATAATAAGCTGGTACAGTCCGTTGTCAATAACATAAAAATTTACGGCGGGAGCGTAAAGTACGAATGCCACACGATAACAGCTTTGTTTGACGAAGAAAGTTTTGCCTTTTGGCTTGACGTTTTTTCGATCATTGAAAACCTGAAAAAGATATTGAACGCGGCAAAGCGGGAATTATACGGACATATTTGTATTCTCAGCGATGCCATCGATCACGAAAAAATGCATAATTTTTTAAATTCGATTCCGTTTGCAAAGATTGACAGCGGAATATGGTGCACGCGTCCCGTGCAAAAAAAACTTGACAGTTTTTTTTGTTTTAATGAATTTCGCGCGACGGGTAGAGGCATCAATCCGCCTGAGCCGGTCGCGGAAGTAAAAAACATTCCAGCGGCAGAAGTAAAAAGACAGTATCCGACTCGGAAGATTATAAGCGATTATTTTCGCGAAGGAAACATCGGCGGAAACACCGCGCTTTTGGGCAGGGATTTTATCGGGAAACGCGATTATCTGCATTGGTACTGCGGCAGTTACGGAGAAAATTTTATTCCGCTTGTCATCCGCTTCGGTTCGTGGGGTTCCGGCCTAAACTGTTTTTCCGACGCGCTGTCCCCGAAAATGCGCGAATTCATAGAAAGCAAAAACATTAAAATCCCGCAGGAAGCTGACGCGCTGTACGATACTCTGTTCGCGGAACGCTTACGTCGCGAATATTCCGGATATTCATTGCAGAAAGCGGAACGTTTTTTTCAAATACTGACTGAAATATACAGCGTTGCCGTGTCTTCCGAAAGAAGAAACGGAGTTATTATTCTGGAAAATATTCAAAACGCCGACCAGAATATGTGCAGGATTATAACCGAACACGCATCTTACTTTGAAAAAAATAAAATATCCATATACGCTACCTGTAACCTTCCCGAACTGCCGGCATCATGGAAGAATTTGTTTACATCTGTAATAAATTGCCCGGAATTCGATGTTACTCCAGCGTTCCAGCAGGGAAATTTAAGCCCGGACATTTGGGAAGTCGCTTACGCCTGCGCCGCGCTTGGACGTTATATTCCGCCATTCATGTTTTTGCATTTTTGGCAGGAAGAAGGGAAAAATTCCGCGGCAATAAACAGGGCGATGGATTTGCTTTTTAAGCGCGGGATTATACGTTCGAAAGACGATCCCGAATGCGAATTGTCCGGCTTTATCGCTAGAGCGGAAAATTTGCTTGGAAACCGCGCAGCGTACATACGCGACATGACGGCAAAGTTTTTGATTTCGTGGACATCCAAAAGAAAGTTAAAACCGTGTTTTAATCTGCTTGAAGCGCTTCGCTATTTGGGCGGCGACATATCTCCGATTCTCGCGCTCGAGGCGATAAGGCAGGATGTAATCAATAACACCTGCGGCGATATAGACAAAGCCGTTGACGAAAACCGTTTTACGGAAATATGCGGAGAAGAATACGCTCCGTCTTTGTATTACATCTATAAAACATCGAAAGTCCTGTTATACGGGAATGAAGCGGAAATTCATGACACGTTTTCCAGACTGCCTGTTCCCGAAACAAAAATATCAAACTATAAAGCGCAGATTCTTACGAAGAACGCCTTTTACAAGATAGGCGTACAAGACCACTCTACCGCTTTTGGCGAAATAAAAGAGTCGATGATCATCTGTCAAAACAGCCGGAATAAATATGGCATAGAGCAGGTGTATCGGCTTATCGCTTTTGTCAACCTGTCAAAAAACAAGCTTGATGTCGCCATAGATTACCTGTTGTTTGCTATCGAAGCGTCAGAGCGTGACGGCAATAATGTTGAACTGGCGCTAGATTCTTATTATGCGGCGGGCTGTCATTTTATTTCCGGAAATATTTCAAAGGCCCGACGGCTGGCAAAGCAGTCGGAGCACGCGGCAAATATTTCCGGCATGGAAGAATGGGCGATGCGCGCGAAGTTCTTTTCCGGGAGACTTTGTTTTGAGGCGGGCCGCTACGAAGAAGCGTTGAAAATATTCCAATGCCTTTGCAGGCATTATCACGCGGACAGGAATCCCGTCCGGTCACAGACGATAGAAGCGTGGATTTACAGAACAAAGCTGTATTTGTACGGAAAAAACACCGATGAGCGCGAGTTTTCTTTTGGAGACGGGTTGCTTTTCAATCTTGAAGCGGCATATTTTTCGTACGATTATGAAAAAGCTTTCGATATGTCGCGTTCAGCGCTTTCTTCATTGCAAGACGACGGCTTTTTATTTATCGAACAGCCAGATTGGAGCAGCGGCTTCGCGCAATGCGAAATGCTTCAAATTTCTAAAAAAACATTTTACACCAGGATGATTACAGCGTGGCAGGCTCTGGCGCTTTCAATGCGCGATGAAAAATATTCCGACGAAGCGTTAAGGCTTATACAAACAGTTGTCAGGGACAGGCATTTTAGCGAGACTGACCCTCACGCGCCGTTTCTGTTTTTTGTTAATTACAAAATATTGCGCCGGGCAAATTTTCCCGAACCGGACACAAATACCGCCATAAGCATTGCGTTCAAGCGGCTCCAGCACCGCTCCAGCCGTATCGACGAAATTGAAACGCGCCAGAGCTTTTTTATGAACCAGTATTGGAATAAAACGATGTTTGAGAGCGCGAAAGAGCATAAGTTGATTGAAGGCCGTTTTAATCCCCGTCCCTCCTCACAAGCGACGGAGGGCTAGTTTCGGACTATAATTCCACTAACCTGTTTTTGGCGCGTTGTCGCTTGGCGCGTATAAACCCGACAACGCACTCGCGCGAACTATCCCTTCATGAAAAAGAGGATGTCTCCGAATAAGGCAAACAGCATTATGGCCCCTATCAGCGCTATGCCGGCAGTTTGGTACGCCGATATGAAGCGGGGGTGAAGCGGGCGGCGGCGCGCGATTTCTATTAAAGACAACAAGATTAATCCGCCGTCCAGCACGGGTAGCGGCAGCAAATTCATCACGGCCAGTGCTATCGATATCAGCGCTAGGAAGTTGCCGGTCGAGCGCAGTCCCGTACCCGTACTCTGGCTGAAACTGTCGGCGGCGACTTCGCCCGTCATGTAGGTTACGCGCACGGGACCGGAAACCGCTTTCGTAAGGTCTACGCCGCGAAAAAGCAGGGCGAGACTGCGTATCGAGACTGCCAGCGTTTCCCGCATCTCTCCGAAACCTCTGCCTATCGCTCCGAACAGCGAGTATCGCGGCGTGCGGTAAGTAGCCGCCTGCCACGTTATGCCAAGAGGGGTGTCGGCGTCCTGCGGCACGGCTAACTCCGTACCAACCGTTTTCCCGTCCCGTTCAGCCTCTATGCTGAGGGTTTGAGGGCGCGTGCCGCCGTCAAGGACTTTGAACATATCTACGGAATATAAAAACGGCTCGCCGTTTACCCTTACTATGCGATCGCCGCTTTCAAGACCGGCCGCGGCCGCGGGACTGCCCGGCGTTACGCTCCCGATAACGGGATCTGCCCAAAAGTATACTCCTATTCGGCCCGCCCCGCTGGATTTTTCCAATTCCGGCGAAATTTCAAAGTTTAGGATCTGCGGCTGTCCGTTTTCCTGCGCGTTTTCCCGCTGTACTTTGAAATCAAGCTTTTTTTCGGCGTTTACCGCTATTATGCCTTGAATGTCGCGGTAGTTTTCGACAGGCTTGCCGTCGATTTCCAAGATTCTGTCGCCTGTTTTAAGGCCGGCGCGGGCGGCAGGATAACTTTCGCCGGGAAAAACATCGGAAACGAGCACGATGCGATTACCCATCGTCGTATACTCGAAGCCTATCCCCCAGATTACCGTAAAAACGAGCATCGCAAAGAGCAGATTGAACAGCGGGCCCGCAAACGCGACAAGTATCCGCGCCGCGGGCGGGGCTCCGAAAAAGCTGCCGGTATCCGGCTTCGTTTTGTTTCTGCCGCTTTCCCACGCCGCGCTAAACTCGTTTTCGCCGCGCATTTTGCAGTAGCCGCCTATCGGGAACACTCCCAGACGGTACTCTACCGTCCCAATTTTCTTGGCAAGCATGGGTTTGCCCCAGCCTATGGAAAACGCCTCGACGTCTATCCCGACAAGCCGCGCCGCGATAAAGTGTCCAAGCTCGTGCACAAAAACCACTACGCCAAGTCCGACAAGACCCAGCAAAATTTTTACCGCTAACATAACGCTCTCCTGCGCGAGTCGAGAAAATTGCCCGTCATGAGAAAATTTCGGGTCGAAAAAAGACTATGCCCCAGCATCGCGTCGATATAACCTTTTAATTCCAGTATCGTTGACATCGCGCTAATCTTTTCGTTTGCCGCCTGTTCGTCCGCCTTCATTTCCCGGCGGCCTGCCCGCATCCGCGCGCATTGTTACACGAGTCAAGAAAGCGGTCTATCAGGAATTCAGTGTCCCGCGGGCCGGGGCAGCCTTCAGGATGAAACTGTACGGAGGAAAACAGGCCGTCCGCCGATTTTATGCCTTCTATAGTGCCGTCGTTCACGTTTACAAACCACGGTTCCCAGCCCGGCGGCAGACTCTCACCGCGCACGGCGTAGCCGTGGTTCTGGCTCGTGATGTAACAGCGCCCTGTTTCCAGGTCGGCGCAGGGCTGATTCTGGGCGCGGTGGCCGTAAGGCAGTTTGTATGTGTCCCCGCCCGCCGCAAGCGCCATCAACTGGTTTCCCAAACAGATGCCGAATATTGGCTTGTCAGCGGAAAACGCCCGTCTTAGGCTCGCTATCGTCTTGCCGCAGGCTTTCGGGTCGCCAGGTCCGTTCGACAGGAAAAGCCCGTCATATTCCAGATCGCGCAGATCGCTGTTCCACGGCACGCGTGTAACGGAAACGCCCCGCGCCAGCAGGCAACGCAGTATGTTTGCCTTTGCTCCGCAGTCAACCAGCGCTATCCTCAATGTCCGCTCAGAGGCTGCGTCCGGACTGTAAACCGTTACCTTGTCGCATGAAACTTCCGCGACAGGGTGGGCAGAGCGACCCGAATCGAAGCTAACGTCCCCTTCAATTATTATCTTTCCGTTCATTACGCCCTGTTCCCGCAACCGTTTTGTCAGCGCTCGCGTGTCTATTCCGCAGACCGCGGGCACTCCGCCGCTCTCCAGCCACGAGGACAACGCGGCTCCGCTGGAGAAATGGCTCGGTTCCTCGCAGTTTTCGGACACTATAAAACCGGACGCCTGTATCCGCTCCGATTCAAAGTGTACCGGGATTCCGCGCTTGTCAATGTGCGGCGTAAGTTTCTTGGCGATAAGCGGCACGCCGTAGTTCCCCGCCAGCGGGTAGGTCGAGACGATTATCTGTCCGCGAAAGCTGGGATCGGTCAGCGTCTGCGGGTATCCCGTCATGCCTGTCGTAAATACGACTTCTCCCGCAACGCTCCGTGCCTTCCCGAACGACCGGCCAGCAAACTCGCTTCCGTCCTCGAGTACCAGCAGTGCCTCCGGCCTTTTTCTTCTGCCCATGCCGTCTATTTTCCCCATTCCCTGTCCCCTGTCAAGCGTCCGGCCGCCCTAAGCGTTATCGGTCATAACGAGTTTCCCCGTTGCGAATGAGCCTCCCCGCCGCAAGCGGCGGGGCATTAAACCCAAAAGAAATAAGCTTTTAAGAACATCCTATAATCACCCATCGAACCAAGCAATTAATGTAGAATGGTTGGTCAAAGCGGCACAAATAGTTTATCGTGATATACACGGGCCGAAAACAGGATGTCGGTTATTGTTATCTTCATCGTTCAACAATATCGCAAGTAAGATAGCAGTCGATACGACTCTGGTGAACAAGGTAGTAAACTACCCACGGACGTTCACCAAGGCTTGCGATACCGATTGCGCCTGTTCTGCTACCACCTGTACGAATTGTAATTGTGTTACACACTGTGAATGTA
>JAIRSQ010000040.1 GCA_031255395.1 Spirochaetaceae bacterium
CCGCCATTACAAATAATGTTTCGGCTGTTTACGACGTTTTGGCGGCCCGGATAAGGAAATGCGTAGCATTTCCAGGGCTGGCAAAATGTGGGTAGAGTGAGCCGTACGGGGCGCGGAGGATAAGCCGCGTTCCGGTTTCCCTGCCGTACTGAAACCGGCGCGGATCGCGGTGTTTGTATGCGGCGGGTTCCCGTCGCGCCCCGCCGGTGTCCCAGATAATTTCGCACACGGAAAAACCTTTTGCCAGCGCGTCAAGCTTATGGGCACGCGCAGTTTCGCTTTCGCGTTTTTCGCGATGTCGCGCCCGATGTAATCCGCCAATTCGGCGCCGCGTTTGTCTTCGCTTGCGGGAATGATTTTTATTTCAAGCCTCGTCACCGCGTCTTTGCGCGCGGAAAGCGCGGAGCGGTAACGCAGGTCGCGCAATTCGATGTCTTGCGCGAGTTTCAAATATTCCGCAGGGCATTCGCCGCGCTTCACATCGTTCAAAACAGACGCGAGGCGTTCCGGCGCAAGGCTCCGCAAAATCGAAAAATCGCCCCGCGGATAGCGGTTTGCGTGCTGAATTGAAAAGGCTTGCTCCTCATTCAAGCCGGCTGTTTTTAATCGTCCCATACGTCTTTGCCTCCCGTTCTGTAGCGGTTTTCCGTTAACCGCGTCATAAGCCATGGGCTGGCAGCCCGCTTCGTCATTTTGCAAACAGGCGTAGACCGCCATGGGCTTGGCAATCGCGCCGTCCCCGTGCCGCCGTTCCCCGGCCACCGCTTCTTTCCAATACGCAGGGCGCTCCGGCTTTAAGCCCGACCGCGCGAAAATCTTCTTTTTGCACGAGACAGACGCGTCTTTACAAACCCTGATTGAGCGCGTCGTCGAAAGTGGCGCGGCGCGGGGAATAATCTTTTTTGCCGTCGCGTATTTCTTTTATCAGTCCGTTGAAAGGGCTGTCATCGCCGTCGCGCGTTGACAGAACGCGGACGCGTCCGCCCCGCGTCAAAAGCGCCGTCGCCGCCTTTAACAGTTCGTCCAAGTCCCCGACGAACGCCGCCTCGCCGGTTATCGCGCGGCCCCGCTTAGAGCGGAGCGAGCGGGCTACGGACGGCAGGCGCCAGATTTCATAGCCGGACGCGAAACGTATGCGGTATACGGCGATGCCCTTGTCCTCGCCGTTTATCGCCGCTTCTTCCAATTCGCGCGCGGCGGCGCTGGCGCGTTTTGTCCGGAACGCGCGGTCGCGGGCAAACTGCTGTGTCATTTCTTTGGAATAGGACAGACAGTAGCTCGACTGCCCGCCCGCCTCTTTGGTTTTAGCGGCTTCCAGAACGGACGCTAACGCCTCAGCATAGGACGCGCCGATGCGCCGCGATTTTTCCCAGACCTTCACTTTTGATTCGTCAGCTATCCATGTTTTTTGGTACGGAAGCAGGATGTCGGGGTTCATCGTATTTTCCATGACTTTTTAGGCTTGCAATCCAACGCGATTTCCGATAGGTATCTGCGAAACCTACCACACCAACTGTTGTACGTTCCGTCATATTCTCTGACTTTAGAATAGTATTTGCAATTAACGCAGGCAAACCGTTTTTTCACAAGCGGTATTTTTATAGTGATTGTGTCAGCCATAATTATATCCCCAGTATTTTGCGTTTGATAATGTCTAGAGCGGCCTCGTCAAGGCCGGCGGCCTTCGCTTCACGCGCCGCGACCTCCGCGGCCTCGCCGAGCGTTGTTTTGCGAATGTCTTCGGCACGCTCCGCGTTCAGTTTTTCGGCCTGTTCTATCTCGCTCAAACTTTTCGACGAGCGCGACGGCGTTTATGTAGGGGTCCTATTTTATTTCGTCTATCCCAGGCGTCAAATCATAGGCGGCGAGCCGTATCTGTTCGTTTATCGCTTTGCCCGTTTTGTTGCGGTTGTCCGCGCCGCAGCGTTCCGGATACGCTTTCGCCGCTTCCCTCGCCTGCCGGTTCTTCTCCCTGAAGCGTTTCATTTTTTGCGAGTAGAGGATTTCTGCCCCATGCCAATCCTCCGGGGCGGCTCTATTCCTTCCGCCCGCGTGTTGCCCTGCGCCACGTCTATTCCGGCGCGGGCGATACGGACGTTGATAAACCCGCTGTCGCCGAGCCGGGCCGCTTTGACGTACCCTCGATTTTCCAGCCACGCTATCTGTTCGTTCACGTCCGCGATTGACACGCGGTGCCCGTGCGTTTTGAGAAGGCGCTGTATCATCTCGTTGGAGAGTTCGTGTCCGGCGCCGCTTTCCAGACCCTGCAAAATGATTATGCGCTGCAACGGCAAAAAATGTTTCCCGTCATTTGCCCCCTGTCGGCGTGTTGTCGATAAACCGGCGCTGGATTGGTTTAAGAAGTTCGCGCATTCCCTTTAACTCGCCTTCGATGTTGCCGATACGTTTCAGTCCGCCGTCCATAATGGAATGTTCAAGCGCGCCAGTCTTGCGCCCAAGCCGCTCTATAGAGTCCTTGCGCTCCTGCCGCTCCTGCCGTATTTCGTCCCGGCTTGTCATGCGCTCGCTTTCCAACTCCCTGCGGACGGCGGACTGGAAAGCCGCGTCCTTTTCCTCGCGCTTTTTAATCCAGTACTGGAACACCGCGAAAAACAAGCCGCTAACCGATATAAACGTTCCGATCGCGGTTAATACAAACTTTGCTATTTCCATGTATCCTCCTGATACGCAAATGATACGGTCACGCGCGTCCGGTTTTGCTATAACGGCGGTTATTGATTTTTACAGGCATAAAAGCGGTATTAGCGCGACAAGAAACGCGCCCCCGCCCGCCCCGCATCCGATTTTTAGAAACGCGTTACTCCTCCGCAATTTCCCGTTTTCTTTTTCCAGCGTTAAGCGGTATTCGTTCAGCGTCGCCGAGTAAGCCCGTATTCTC
Source organism: Spirochaetaceae bacterium (assembly GCA_031255395.1). Taxonomy (GTDB): domain Bacteria; phylum Spirochaetota; class Spirochaetia; order Treponematales; family Breznakiellaceae; genus JAIRMY01. Next base: position 2,900 of record JAIRSQ010000040.1, read on the forward strand.
GACAGCGAGGCTTTTAATTCCGTCGAGGCCGCTTCCGATAATTGCAGAC
>JAIRSQ010000072.1 GCA_031255395.1 Spirochaetaceae bacterium
GAACCCCGTTTTCGCGCCGCCGTGGCGCGCACCTTTGTATTTACGATTGGCGCGATAGCGGCGGAGGCCGTGCTTGGCACGATAATCGCGCTGATACTGAACCGCGATTTTCGCGGCAAGGGACTATTAAAATTTTTACTGTTGCTGCCACTCGTTGTAACGCCGGTAGCCATAGGCATCGTGTTCAACCTTTTTTACGACCCCACTATAGGTTTCCTTAACTACATACTGAGCGTCTTTAACCTGCCGCAGAACGGCTGGGTTACGGACGCGCGCACGGTGATGGCCTCGCTGATCATCGTTGATGTGTGGCAATGGACGCCGATGATTTCGCTGATAGTACTTGCCGGCCTCGCAGGACTGCCGTCCGAAGTTTTTGAGTCTGCCCGAGTGGACGGCGCGAACGGCTTTCAAATATTCTTTCGCGTTACGTTGCCGATGATAATGCCGACCGTCCTGACAGCCGTTGTCCTGCGCGCTGTTGACGCTCTTAAAACCTACGACATAATTTACGCGATGACTCGCGGCGGCCCCGGCTACTCGTCCGAGACGCTTAACATATACGCTTACAAGTTAAGTTTTGAATATTTTGAGATGGGGCATTCTTCTGTCGCGTTGGTCGCGCTGTTCTTAATCGTGCTACTTTTCAGCCTCGGCGTAATGAAACTGCGTAAGAATTTTGAGGTGTAACAAATTGAAAAAAAGGTTATTGCCAAAATTATTATTCGTTTTGTTGATTGTTATCGTCGCGGTTCCAATGGTGTTTCCGTTCCTGTGGATGTTCATGTCCTCGTTTAAGACGCAGGTTGACATTATTTCATGGCCGCCAAAATTCATTTGGACACCGACAGTTCAGAATTTTGAAAAAGTTTTCGGCGAACAGAATTTCTTTCTGTATTTAAAAAATTCGGCTATTGTGGCAATAAGCGCCGTTGTTATTTCGCTCGCGATAGGGCTGCCGGCCGCTTACTCCATAGCGCGTTTCGCCCAAAAAAAACTTTTAATGCTGATACTCGTTGCCCGCCTGATGCCTGGCATCTCGTTTCTTATGCCGTGGTACATCATTTTTTCACGCGCCCGTCTGATGGACTCGCACATAGCGCTGATACTCTCCCATATGCTGATATGCCTGCCGGTAGTCGTCTGGATAATGTCAGCGTACTTTGAAACCGTTCCCCGCGAACTGGAAGAGTCGGCCCTTGTTGACGGAGCGACGCGGCAACGGGCGTTTGTCTCGATAATACTGCCGCTCTCTATGCCAGGCGTCGTTACCGCCACCACGTTAAGTTTTATTTTTTCGTGGAACAACTTTATGTTCTCGCAGGTGTTGAGCATGGATAAAACCAGAACATTGCCTATAGCCGTTTACAACTTTATGTCGTACGCTGAGGTTGACTGGGGAGGAGTCATGGCGGCGGCTGTCGCAATCGTAACGCCGGCAATAATACTAACAATGATATTCCAGAAATATGTTGTAAAAGGCCTCACCGTTGGCGCCGTTAAAGGGTAACGCCGCTCGGAGAGTTTAAGTTTTGGATATATTTTATACCTTACTCATTTACCCTCTTGTCCTGATAATTGAATTTGTCTTTTATGTTTACGGAAATGCTCTCGATCCAGCGTCATGGAGGAGGGCGGACAGATGAGTTTTAACATTTTGTACGCCGCCTCCCCCGTGCTGATAGCGGCTTTGGGCGCGTTGCTGACGGAGTATGCCGGGTTTTTGCTTATCGGCATAGAAGGCTTTATGGTTTTAGGCTCTTTCGGCTGTTTCATACTGACAGTTTGGACGGGCTCCGCCATTGCGGGGACAGTGATAACGGCTGTCCTGTGCGCTGTAGCCGGGTTCCTGCTCTGTAGTTTCGTCAAGCGGAGCGGCTCTGACCCGTTCATCGCCGGAATCGCGCTGAATCTTGCCGCACAGGGGCTTTGCGGAGCGCTTTCATTGCGCTTTTTCGGTACCGGCGGCGTGCTTAGGGACGCAGCCTTTGCCGCTCCGCTACCAGTCGGCCTGCCGCTGGCCGGGCATCTGCTTTTGCCGCAGCCACCGTTTGTCTATGTCGCGCTGGTTTGCCTTGCCGCCGAAGCCGTCTTCCTAAAAACCACGGTGCCTGGCTTCCGGCTTATGGCGGCGGGACTTTCCGCCGGGTCCGGTTCTTCGGACGGCGCTGTCTGCCCTGCCGTTGTTGAACGGGGCATCGATCCGTGGCGCTGCCGCGAAGGCGCTTGGGCGGCGGCTGCGTTTCTAGCCGCGCTCGCCGGTTGCGCCGTCAGCTTCAGGGTTGGCGTCTACGCCCCCGGCGGCACGGGCGGCAGGGCGTGGATAGCGCTTGCCGCCGTGTATCTGGGTTTCCGTAACGTGTGGGGAATACTTGCCGCCAGCTTAGTATTCGCGCTGGCCGAAAACCTTGCTTTCGGCGTGCAAGGTCTGTTTCAAAACTCAGCGTCGTACGGAACATACGCGCTGGCCGGCATCCCCTCCGCTCTAGCTCTTGCGCTCTATGTCCTTGCCAGCCGGCTGGCAAGGGATAGACGAAAATAGACGCATCCTTTCTATACGCTGCCGGCAGGTCTGGCTCTCGCTTTTTTTCGTTTTCCGTTTGCAAAAAGTGAAGCAAAACGCCGTTTTGCCGGCATATTATAGTATGAACGCGCTTAAACTTGCCCAAAAATTATGTCTTGTAAGGGAATACCTGCTCCCGCTGGGGTGCGCCGTCTGCGGGCACGCGCTGTTAGATACAGACGAGGCTTGGACTGGCCTATGCCGGAGATGTGCCGGACGCTTTCGGTTAGAGCAGGGAAGGCGCTGCGCCGTCTGCGGGCAGCCTTTGATATCGGAACTGAAAATTTGCATGAGCTGCCGCAAGGCCGAAGAGAGGTCGTACGATGGCATGACGCTTCTGTACCCGTATGCCGGGATGGCGCAGAGGCTGCTTGCCGCGTACAAATTCGGCAAACACCGCGTGCTGGCGCGTTTTTTCTCCGAGAAAATGCTTGCCGCCGCCTCCGGTTCAACCGGAGGCGGCGTTCCTTACGGCGAGGCAGGCACTGCGTGGGTGCCAGTGCCACCGCGCGCCGGCAAGATAAAGGAGGCTGGCTGGGATCAGGTTGAACTAATCGCCGGAACGCTCGAAAGATTTCATAAAACGCCTGTTCTGCGATGCCTAACGCGCATGGCGTCAAAAACGCAAAAAAAACTTGGCAAGACGGAACGCGTTACAAACCTTAAAGGGCGTATAACCTGCGTAAAAAAACCGCCCGAACAGGCAATCCTGTTTGACGATGTTTTTACGACCGGCTCCACGATGAACGTTTGCGCCGAAGTTCTGAAAACAGCCGGCACGAAAAAGGTTTACGGCCTTTGTTTGTTTTATGATTAGTGCCCAAAGCCAGCGAATTTCAATGCAAACAATTGATTTTCATTCATAAACTTAGTTAGACTTCCGATAATAAAGCCATGCGGATTAATATTACTGCGGGCAAACCGGCGCGATTCCGAGCGGGAGTTTTACTTGCTTTTGCGGGAACGGTATTTTTTTGCGGGCAGCTTTTTGCGGATGACGATACTATCCGCGTGGTAAAAAGCGGTGATACGATTTACGGACTGGCGCGCGAATACGGCGTAAAAGTCGAAGAAATACTGTTCATAAACGGCATCGAGGACGCTCGCAAGGTTCAGAGCGGACAGAGTATCAGAATCCCTTCAAGGTCAACGATGGCACCGCCCATCAATTCCGACACGAACGCGCCCGCGGTCGTGTCGCGCCGCGTACAGAAGGGAGAGACGCTTTTCGGGATTTCCCGCCAGTACGGAGTTACGATTCAGAATATTCGCGACGCGAACAATCTGTCGGACGGATACGTGCTAAAAACGAACGATGTATTGAAGATACCTGTCGTCGCAAAAAGCGCGACAAGCGCGCCGCCTTCGGCGACGACGATTATGACGACAATGCCAGCGGAGACTTCCGGAGCGGCTAAGACGGACAATCCGTCCGCTTCAGCCCGCGAAGTCAACCTTTCGCTTGTCTGGCCAGTCAATCCGAAACAAGCGGCCTACATGACGGGAAAATTGAGCGGGGTGGAGATGATCGGCGAGAAAGGCGAAGGCGTCTACTGCGTTTTTCCCGGCACCGTTATTTCGGCCGGGCCGTACCGCGGCTTCGGGCGGGTTGTTATCGTAAAAAGCGTTGAAGATTATATGTACGTTTACGGCGGATGTGAAACCCTGTCCGTAAAAGCGGGCGACAGCGTTACCGCCGGGACGGAACTTGGGCGGCTCGGCATTGACGCGGTATCCGGCCAAGCGGCTCTCTTTTTCATGGTATACCTGAACAACAATCCTATCGATCCGGCCGCGGCCCCAAGAGACTGACCGCCGATACGCTGGCGGCGGAATAAAATCCCTGCGGATGAAACAGTTCATTTTGCCGGACGCGCCTGACGAAGACGGCGTCATCCGGCTAACGGGAGACGACTTTCATTACTTGGCACGGGTTCGCAGGATGCGCGAAGGCGACATGGCAGGCTGCCGCCTGCCGTCCGGAAAACTGGCGGAGATGAAGATCAAGAGCGTCGGGGAAGGCATTCTGCTTGCCGAATGCAAGCCGAAAGACGGGGAATCGCATCCTAAAAACAGGCTTCCGCCGATAATTCTGTTCCAAAGCATACTGAAAGGCGCCAAGATGGACGCTGTCGTCCGGCAGGCGGGCGAAACGGGAATAAAGGAGATCGTCCCGTTCTATTCAGAACGTTCAGTGCCGCGCCCTGCCTGCGGCGAGCGTTCGCCGCAGGCAAGAACCGGACGCTGGCAGAGGATTTTAAGGACGGCACAGCAACAAAGCGGCTCAGAAACGCCCGCCGGAGTTGCCTGTCCCTGTAGCGCCGACTATCTTTTCGATTATTGGACGCGGATAAGGGACCACAGCCAGAAAGCCCTCGCCCTGTTAATACACGAAGTCCCGCTTGA
>JAIRSQ010000092.1 GCA_031255395.1 Spirochaetaceae bacterium
AGCGTTCAGATGTTGAAATCCGCTATAGACACTTATCTGGACAAATATGCCGGGGGACAAAACGAACTAAAGACATATATACGCGCAATAGCGGTCTATTTGACATTTATCGCCAAAAAGCCATTGCACCCTGCCGGCGTATTCAATGCGGAAGGAAAGGCTATATACAGAAACGGCAAGGTTGTTTGTCCTATAAAACAGCGCGAAATCAACAAACCAGGTTCATTATGCCGTTTTTGCGCGGGTGTTGTTTGATATTTAGCGTCAAATTTACGCCTCTGGCTCCGGTTTTTGTAAAATCTTCAAGTTCATGCCGTTCTTTCGCGGAGAGTTTTACGCTTTGTAAAAAACGTCAAGGTTTTTTCCTGTCAAGCCTGCCGGCAGGTTCCGGTTGACGCAGGTCATGCAATGGCTAAGCGGTAGCGGCGGTTTGGCGGGTGTACAGCCTGCGTTTGTTATGCTAGATTGTCAGCATGACGGGTCCGCTTGTGAACGCCGCCGTTATCGTGGTTTGCGCCCTTGCGGGACGCTTTTTGATACGCGGCATACCGCCGCGCTTCGAGGAAACGCTTAAAAAAGTGCTCGGATTGGCGGTAATATACATCGGGATAAAGGGCGCGATGGATAACCGGCGGACGCTGTTGCTCATAATGAGCCTTGTTTCCGGCGCGGCTATTGGCGAAATCATCAATATTGACGCGCTGATGAACCGTTTTGGCACGTGGGTCGAGAAAAAATTCTATTCGGGGAAGGATACGGGCGGGAATTTCGCCAAAAGTTTCGTGGCGGCAAGCATACTGTTCTGCACTGGGGCTATGGCGATTACCGGCTCGATACAGAGCGGTTTGCGGGGCAATCATGACATCCTGTTCGCAAAATCGATACTGGATGGCTCGATTTCGCTGATTTTCGGGGCATCCATGGGAATAGGAACGGCGTTTTCCGCCTTGCCGGTGCTGGTCTGCCAGGGGGGAATAGCTCTGCTCGCTCAAGCGGCAAGCGGTTTTCTAAACGACGAGATAATCCGCGAGATGTCCGCAACGGGCAGTCTTCTCGTGGCGGCAATAGGATTTAACTTCCTCGAAGTTAAAGAGATAAAGGCGGCGAATCTTATCCCCGCGATTTTCGTTCCCGGCATAGTGATAGGTTTGTTCGGATAGGGGGGACGGTGGACGGCGCGGCTCAAAGTTTTGAACGGTTTTTTGAGATAGTAAAGCGGCTTCGCTCTCCTGATGGCGGATGTCCGTGGGATCTGGAACAGACGCCGCAGTCCCTGCTAGGCAGCCTTATCGAGGAGGCTTACGAGTGCGTCGAGGCTGTCGGAGAGGGCGACACGGGACATATCCGCGAGGAACTGGGCGACCTGTTTCTTGTTGTCTGCATGATTTCTTATATGCACGAGCAGGCAGGGCTTTTCGCTGTCGCGGACGTGCTTGACAGCCTTTCAGAGAAACTGGTGCGCCGACACCCGCATGTTTTCGGAGGCGAGACGGCGCGGGACAGCGACGAAGTGTTGCGGAACTGGGCGCGTATCAAGGTTGAGGTTGAGGGGCGGAAGCCAAAGGCGTCAGCGCTGGATTCGGTATCCCGCGCTCTGCCGCCGCTCGAACGGGCATTCCGGCTACAGAAAAAGGCGGCCAAGTTCGGCTTTGACTGGGCGGACACGGAAGGGGTGTTTGCGAAAACGGAAGAAGAATTGGGCGAAGCCCGCGCCGCCTCGTCCGAGGCGGCGCGCCTTCGGACGCCGGACAGCCTGCGGGATCTGGAAGCGGAACTGGGTGATTTGCTGTTCTCAGCGGTAAACCTGTGCCGCTTCCTTGACGTCGATCCTTCCGCCGCGCTGCAAGGCGCAAACGCGAAGTTTGCCCGCCGTTTTGAATATGTGGAAAACGGGATGAAACGGGCGGAAGAACCCATGAACGCCGCCAATATAGCGCTTATGGACAAGTTTTGGGAGGCGGCTAAAACGGCTGAAAAAACGCCAAAAACCGGAGGAATGGAGATTAATGGCTGACTGGCTTCTAAGATTCTTAAAAGGAGCGCTGATAGGCACGGGTTTCATACTGCCCGGCGTTTCCGGCGGGACACTTGCCGCTGTTTTCGGGCTTTATGAGCGGATAATCTCGTTCATAGCCCATATTACAAAAAATTTCATTAAAAACACGCTGTTTTTTATACCGGTCGGACTTGGCGGCCTTGTCGGAATGTTTTTGGTGGCGCGTCCGCTGTCATTTTTTCTTGAAAACTTCGAGACGCAGGTTCTATGGGGGTTTATCGGTTGTATCATCGGGTCGTTGCCTTTGCTGTGGAAGGAAGCCGGAAAGAACGGGCGCAAAAAACGGCATTGCGTCATTCTCGCGGCAACCGCGATTATAGGCTTCTGTTTGCTTTATGCGGCGAAAAACTTCATTGAGGTACAGGTGCCGCTCAATTTTGTAACATGGATTCTTTCGGGTTTTTTTATAGCGCTTGGCGTGCTGGTTCCCGGGTTAAGCCCGTCAAATTTTCTTGTTTATTTTGGAATGTATAAACCGATGGTTGACGGCTTCAAATCGGTAGATTTAACGGTTCTGGTGCCGATTTTTCTTGGTTTTGCCGTCTGTCTTTTTTCACTGTCCGCTTTTATGGATATGCTATTCAGGAAGGCGTACGCGGGACTGTTTCATTTTGTCGTTGGAATCGTGATCGCGTCAACATTCATGATCGTCCCCGTAAATTACAATTATTTGACGGCGGGCGCTTTCGCGTGCGTGTTAGCTCTGGCCGTTGGCACGGCACTAGGTTTCTGGATGAGCAAGCTGGAAGAAAAGTACAAGACCCTAATTTAGCGCGGGATAGCGCTAAGGCGGGGGAAAGGCAAATTTCGTTGCCTCGCCCTCGCTCAATGAAAACTAACCCGGCTAGGCGGACTGCTTTGCCGCTTCAGAATTTTTAGCGGAATTTTCGTTTACGGTTCTTATCATAAAATCGGCGACACGTTTTCCGGCCTCGCCCTCGTACTGCCATGCCTCGGCTTTTGCTTGTTGCCGCGCTGTCTTTAACTCTGTGCTGTCGGTCATGGTTTTTATTACATCCGCTATGGAATCAAACATTTCTTCTTTCAATTCGACACCAATATTTTGAACCGTTTTGAATTGCCATAAATTTTCTGTCGGGCCGCCGCTTTCCGTGTACAGATCGTCCGCATCGTAGGGGCGCATATCGATTTTCTGGGTAACATACAGAACGGGCTTGTCGAATAAGAACGCATAATCAAAAATTATGCCCGAAAAATCAGAAATCATTATATCGGCCTTTGACAGCGAATATATATTTTCGCGTTCATAGTCCCATTCCA
>JAIRSQ010000118.1 GCA_031255395.1 Spirochaetaceae bacterium
TGTCTTAACGCGGCTGAAAAAATCTGGAAGAGCAACATCATGGGCGTACCGGAAATAATCGTTATCGCGGCGGGGCTGTCGATGGACGCGTTCGCCGTGTCAATCACGCTGGGACTGGCCGCCCAAAAACCGAAGCTCAAAGAAACTATCCTTCCGGGCGTATATTTTGGCTTTTTTCAGGCATTGATGCCGTTGACAGGCTACTTTGCCGGCGTTTATTTTGCAAACAAAATTCAGGAGCTTGATCACTGGATAGCGTTCGTCCTGCTTGGTTTTATCGGCGGAAAGATGATAAAGGACAGCTTCGGGGATGAAAGTGCCGGTCAAAAAGCGGAAAAGAATCCGTTCGGCTTTGCAAGAATGCTGGTTTTAGCCGTAGCTACCAGCATCGACGCGCTGGCTGTCGGCGTAACCTTTGCGTTTTTCAAGGTTGATATATACAGGGCCATAATGATAACGGGCACGACGACATTCGCGCTGTCGATGTGCGGCGTGATTATCGGCGGCATCTTCGGCGTAAGATTCAAGTCCAAGGCGGAATTCGCGGGCGGAGCGGTTCTTATACTTATAGGCATAAAGCTTCTGGCCGAGCATCTGTTTTTCCGTTGAAACGGAACGATAATGACGAGGCGGCAGTCAACGCTGTTTCGCGATTTGAAAGCGGAATCGCCAGCCTCGTCCGCGGAACGCTTGATTTTTTGATAAACTCGCATTATAATAGTTATGGGGAGAAGGCACATATTATGACTAACGAAAAAATGTGGCGGTTAAATGAAATATTTCTTGCGCCATATATGCAACTGGCAACGGCGCTTATCGGCAAATCGCGCGAAGGTGGCGGCAATATGTTTCGCCACCAGATTGATACTATGACGATACTTATCGACTACGGCTATATAGAGCCGGTGTTGTTAAAGTCATCCATAGTGCACGATCTTTTTGAGGACGCGCCTGATTTCAACCGTAACAGGTTGCTTTCTGTTGACTATGACAGCCCCGCCGTCTATGAACTGGTTCTTGAAGTCAGTCGCAACGGAGAGGAGACTAAGGCCGAATTCTTGACGCGTATCTTTGAACAGGGATCGCGTAACGCGCGGCTGCTTAAATCGGCTGACAGGATTTCGAATATGGTTTCGCTTGGCTTTGTGAATAATCCGGAATTCGTTGCGCGCTACATCGAAGAAACTGCCCGCTATGTCTTTCCGATTGCCGAATCCGTAGACGCCAATATGCTGTTCGAATTGAAATGTCTGGTCGAATCTCGTCGCGACGGAATCAAGCAGGCGAATATTGCCAAGTGTCAGCAGCATCGTATAACCGGACAATGCAAGTCCGCGGGGCTTTCCATCGCTTAAGCTCGCGCGTAACAATCAGCATCGCTTGCCCTTTGCCATAAACGCGGCGCGCGTTAAATTGAAACCGTTATGAATGCTTTTTTACAATATGTTTTTAATCCGTTTTATGAGCGTATCGGCCTTTCCGGCAACTTGCGATTAGCGGTCGATCATATCATAGTAGTAGCCGTCCTTGTCATTATAACTTTTGTTATCGGAAAAATCAGCGCCGTCGTTTTTCAAAAATTTTTGCCCCGTATTTTTATAAAAAATACGGGCTTCTGGGCCGAATCGTTGGAACGGAGCGATTTCCCGCGCCACGCCGCCGTCATAATTTCTCCCGTGGCCGTATACTTCATCATGCCGCTTATCTTGGCAGACGATAGTTGGCTGACCGTTATTGTTAGACGCCTTGCCCTCGCGTTTATTGCCATTATATCAGCGCGTATTATCGCCGCGTTCCTGAATGTATTGTTATTGATCAACCAAAACAGCAAGGACGAACGTTTAAAGAGAACTCCGCTAAAAAGTTATTTTCAGCTTATAAAAATATTTTTGTATGTAATCAGCGTTATTCTGGCGGCAACGGCGATAGCGAACGTGTCACCGTTATGGGTTTTGAGTAGTGTCGGAGCCATGAGCGCGGTGCTAATGCTTGTTTTCAAAGATTTAATTATCGGGTTTGTGTCGAGTATGCAGCTTTCGTCCAACGATATGGTACGTATAGGCGACATAATTGATATGCCCAAGTACGGAGCGGACGGCACCGTGATAGATATAACGCTTCAATCCGTAGTGGTTCGCAACTATGATATGTCCGTAAGCGCGATACCCATATATAGCTTTATTTCCGACAGTTTTCACAATTGGCGGGGGCTTGCGGATGCCGCCGGACGGCGTATCAAGCGCTCATTGCGCATAGATATGCAGTCCGTACACTTTCTTGCTCCGAGTGAGATAGAAAAACTGTCCGTAATACCGCTGCTTTCTGACTATATGCGCGAAAAACTTGCCGAAACGGACGCTTGCAATAATGAAAACGGCATATTAAAAGATGATTTCACGGCGGGACGGCGGCTGACAAACCTTGGAACATTTAGGGCTTACGCGGAACTGTACTTAAAAAGTCTGCCGATAACGGCTAAAAATATGCCTTTTGTGGTACGCCAGCTTCAGCCGGAAGCGACCGGCATACCGCTTGAGATGTACTTTTTCTGTTCCGATAAGGTATGGGTAAATTATGAACGCATTCAGGCCGACATATTTGATCATCTACTAGCCGTAATAAAAGAGTTCGGACTGAGTGTCTATCAGAATCCCAGCGGGGAAGACTTGCGTCTTCTTGCCGAGCGGATCAATGCCGGCGCCTCGCGCATCGAAACAGCGGTTTAACGCCCGGCTTTTTGCGCCGCTTTAACTTTCTTTTGATACGGTCTCAAGTATTAGTTCGACCGCGGCGCGGGATATTTTCAGTGATTTTGCTATATCGTCCACCGACCAGCCGCGTTTCTTTAAGCTAAATACATCATCCCTTATCCCGATTGGCAGAGAACCTTCTTTTTCTATCTGGATCCTGTCATCCTGATGTTTTATTATGCTGTCCGTTAATTTGAGTTGATGTTTAACCTCGCGGTATTTTTCGTCCATACGCGTTTCTAAATCGGCCAGCCACGCGCGCGCTTTTTGCAAGTTTTGCATACGCCTTTCAATATCCGATATCGTCTGATCGAGCGTCGAAAGTTTTTCCACCGTGTCCTGAGCTTTATCGTTTTCATTTGCCAAGGTTTCAATGGCGGAGCGTATGTCTTCCAGACCGATTGTAATACGCTGAATATCGCCGTTAAGTTTTTGCGCTACCGTTTCCGATTCCTGCAGTGATTTGAAATTTTTTTCGATGCCGTCTGTAGCCACCTCAAGCGCCTGTTTCTTTTTTTCGACACGCTGATACTTTTCGTCGGTTTCAACCGTCAAATCGCCCAGCTTGCGCAGCTTGATTTCCGCTTCTTGCAGCATATCATCGGCATCGGTTATGTGTTTAAGCCGCTCCTCGACAGACTGGGATGTTTGTAACAGGCGGTTAAAGTTTATTTCCATCCGTTCAATGCGCTGCTGTTCGATGCCGAACCGCGTCATCTTGTTGTTAAGGTCTTCTTCCATCCGCCTTAACCTTTCAAACTGAGTCTTTATCTCCGCGATTTCTATGCCTCGCAGATTGAGTTTTTCCATATTTATGTTAAGGTCTTCTATTTTCTGTTCCAAGTCATTTTTTACGGCGACTGTTTTGTCGATTAATTCTTTCTTGTCAAAGAAATCGCCGATGCGCTTTTCCGCGTCCGCTATAGCGTTTTCAAGGGATTTAACTTTTTCCGCGGCGGCGGCAAGCATTTCGGCACGTTGCCGGGAAATGTCAGCGGCTATCTCGTCAATTTTTGAGCGCGCGGCGGCAAGGCGTTCTTCGTTTTCAGCGGCCGTATCCTTGCCGCGCGCGCGAAGGTCTTCTATGGCGGCATCCAATTCATTCAGACGTTCCGCGCAGTCCGTCTTATATGTTTCCACTTCATCGTAAGATTTGCTTGTAGTGGATTTAATTTCATCAAGGCGCGCTTCGATTTCCGCGGCGGCCGCCTGCAATGTCTCCTCCATTCCCCGTTCATGTTTTTTTAGCCGATCGGAATTTTGTAACTCGAAACGCGAGATTTCCGCCTTTAAAGTGTTTTCAACGGTTTTTCCGGCGTCTTCCAGACTGTTTTTAAGCTGTGTTTCCAACGATCTTACGGCTTCTTCGTAACGCTCAGTTTGTATGCCGATGTTTTTTTCGATAGTTGCCAAGGCGTCTTTTATCAGCGCTATCTCTTCGTCGAAAGCGGCATCTATTTTGTCTCGTTTTTGTCGCAACGTTTCGCCGCATGAGTGTTCAATTTTCCTGCATTCAGCTTCAACGTTTTCGACCAACTCGCCCAAACGTTTGTCGAGGCCGCCGCGCAACTCGTCTATCTGATAGTTTATATTTTCGTTACGCTTGGCAAGATCGGAGTTTATCAGTTCATGGAATTCCTTAAGGTTGTCTGACACTTTTTCATACGCTTCGCTCCTTAAACCGTTGATTTCTTTTTCCAACTCGTCAATTTTGCTCTGTATGACACCGCTCGTTTTGTTGAACCCTCCCATAGCGTTATCGTAGTTTTGTTTCATCTCAGCCGCGAACGCCGCAAAATTGGCGGATGTCTCATTTTTAACACTCTCTACATGCAGACGGAGTTCAGCGTCAAGTTTGGCGGTGTCATCCGCCATGTTTTCTATGTCTGCAAGCCGCGCCTGCTGGGCGCGGCGGTACTGTTCTATGGCCTCGTCGCTTTCGTCCAGCAGGTTTTGCCATAGGTTTCGCTGGTCAAGAGCGAGAGTGTCCAGTTTGGACATATCCTGTTGCCAGTCGTTTTTGTACTGTTGCTGCTCGTCCAGGATGCGGGCATTTTCGTTTTCCCACGCCTCACGCGCCGCTTCCGCGGCTTTCTTTGCATCGCCGATTCTGTCGGCGATTGAGCGTTCTGCTTCGGCAACCTTTTCCTCGAGGGACTGCCGCCAATCGTTTTTGTACCGCTGTTGCTCGTCCAAGATGCGGGCGTTTTCGTTTTCCCACGCTTCTCGCGCCGCCTCCGCGGCTTTCTTTGTATCGACGATTCTGTCGGCGATCGAACGCTCCGCTTCGGCAACCTTTTCTTCGAGGGACTGCCGCCAGTTGTTTTTGTGCCGCTGTTGCTCGTCCAGGATGCGGGCGTTTTCGTTTTCCCACGCCTCACGCGCCGCCTCCGCGACTTTCTCTACGTCACCGATTCTGTTGGCGATCGAGCGTTCCGCTTCGGCAACCTTTTCTTCAAAGGACTGCCGCAGATCGTCCGCCCTTTTTGCGGCGGCTTCGTTTATTTCGCGCAATAACTCAGCCTCAATCTCGTTTGAATGTTCGGTAACGACGGATAACGTTTTTTGCAGAACGTCATTTATGGCGGCCATATCTTTTTCAAGCGCTGCCTTGCGATTCGCCTCCGCCAGTTTGATTGCCTTGCCGTGTTCCTCCGCCTCGCGCCCTATTTCCTCCGTGGCGGCCTTCAAATCGCTGACGGCATCCTGCATTGATTTCAAAATAGTCTCGGATGTTTCTTTAACGGCGCTGTCGGTTTCAATTGATATGCGGTTTCGTACATCGCCAATGGCTTTATTGATTTCGTCAAGCGCGGTTTTGACACCGCTGATTTTTTCTGCCACATTTTCAACATAACGGGATTCAACTTCGATTCGCCGTAAGTTTTCTTCGACTTTTTCCGTCCACGAATCTAAATGTTTCAAACTAAAATCATATTTATTAATGCGTTCGTTAAGATCATTTATAGTCGCGTATTTTTTTTCGAGGGCGATTATGCCGGATTCGATGTTTTTTTTCAGCGCCTCGGCCCGCTTAAAATCGGCTTCAAGGATAACGCCGTAATCGCGCAGTTCGGACGACTTTGCTTCCGTGAATTCGCCGAATTCTTTTTCAAGGTCGTCTTTTAACTCTTCGCCGTACTTGCGGGCAAGGTTTATGTTCCGGTTGTTCCTGTCAAGATAGCGAAACAGCAGGAAAGCTACCGCAACGATACCGAGTGTAAGCAGATTGCCGCCGTTAAAAAAGTCCATCGGGACTATCTTAACACATATTCTTGAAAACTGCGATAGCCATTAAAGACAAAGTCGGCATTCCGTCCGCGCGCGGGCGGAATGAGCGGGCAAAAACACCGCAGAGCCGCCGTCATTCCGGCGTTTTGCGCGCCCTCAATATCGTAGGCGGGATTGTTGCCGACATATAAAATACGGTTTGGAGACAGATCGAGACTTTCGGCGAGCCTAAGGAACGGCAGCGGATGAGGCTTTAACGCCCCTGTTTCCTCGCTGCAAAGTTCCGCGTCCCAAAGGCCGTCAAGCCGCAGGGAGCGGAGCTTCCCGCCGATCGGGAAGTCCGACAAGACGGCGAGTTTAAGTCCGCTTTTTTTCATGGCCAGCAGGCATTCTTTTAAATGAGGGTATGGCTTTATCCCGTCAAAGAATCTCTCTACAGAGCCGTAGATATGCCTCTCGATCTCTGCTTTGACCTTTGCCGCTCTGCCGCCAAGTCCCAGTTCCTCAGCGCAGATCTCCGCCTGCAATTCGTAGAACGAATCGCGGGCAACGGGAGCGCCCCGCCGTCTGAGCCTGCCGCGCGTCCTTGCGAATGCCGCGAACAGGCGCGGATTTAAAAAAACGCCCCGCCATGTGCGCGAATACAGACGCCATTCAGGATAGAGCGTGCCGTCAACGTCAAAGGCGGCGGCGGCTATATCGCGCGGCATGAAACCCTTTGCCCGCAAGAGCGCTGTCTTAAAATCATGGAATCGTTAACCGCCTTCCTATGCTAAGAGTGTCGGACAGGGACATGCCGTTGACTCTTGCCAGAATTTCAGGCGATATTTTGTGCAACTGGGCGATGGACCATAGCGTATCGCCCTTCTTTACAATCCATACGCCAGCTGAAGACGCTTCCCGCGCGGCGTTTTCTTTCGTCCCGTCATACTGTCCGCTCGCGGAATTCAGGGCGGGTATCCGTATCGTTTTTCCCGGTTGAAGGGCAAAAGGGTTGATACCGGGATTCTGCGCCATTATCTGATCCACGGTTACACCGTACGTCCTTGCCAGAGCCGACAGAGTGTCATACAGCCTGATGGTGTAAACGTAACTGTCGATAAGTCTTATGCCGTTGTTGTCCAGCACGGACTTAACCGCTTCGGCGTCCGTTGCCTTTACCTTCAGCATATAACCGTCAGGCGGCGTGATATTGTTGCGCAGTTCGCTGTTCATCTTCAATAGTTCGTCCTTGTCAATGCCGGCGTGCGTCGCGATCAGACACAAATCCGACTGCCGGGCAACCGGCAGACGCGTCCATTCAACCCTTGCGGGTTTCCATGAAATATCAAGGCCGAATTTACGCGGATTCGATATGATGCAGTACGCCGCTATCAGCTTAGGCACATAGTAAACGCTCTCGGTTTTTAACTGCTTTTTTTCCGCCAAAATCCAGTAGTCTTTTATTCCTGTCCGTTTTATCAGACTGGCTATAGCCCCGCTCCCCGAATTGTACGCGGCGAGAGCCAGCGCCCAGTCATTGTAATAACTGTAATTTCCCTCAAGTTTCGAAAGAGCGCCGTGGGTCGATTTCCAAAAGTCCAAGCGTTCATCAAGGTGTTCGTTGATTATCATGTAAGGTTTGACGCTGTTAAGCATGAACTGCCACAATCCCGTAGCGCCGGAAGAGCTTCGCGCCGAAATTTTGTACCCGGACTCTATCACGGGCAGGTACAGTATTTCAGGGGGGATGCCCCGTGATTCAACCTCGTTCCTGATAAACGCTAAGTACGGCTCAGCGTTCTTCATCACGCCTTCAAGCCACAACAGTCCGGACGGCGCCGAATATTGTTTGATAAAGCGTTCTGTCAGCGGGTGGTCAATCCCATTAAGCGAGGGTATCACGGGAAACCGCAGGCGATCCTCCCGTTGCCGCGATATTCGCTCCGGCACGGGCGTCCGTTGATGCCGTAACGGGCGTTCAAAAGTCTCCGTCGCGGACAACGGCAATGGCTCCTGACCTAAATACTTAGGTTCAGGCGTTTCGCCCTGCGAACACACCGCCAATCCCGCTATCAGCGCAAAAAAAAGCCCCGCAGTTTTTCCCCGCGCCATATATGTCATCCTAACCGCCTTGCCATCGGCTCGTCAACCCTTCGTCGTTTTCATGCGGCAACTCCTATTTCAAATATACAAATCGCGCCGCGGCTTATTGACACTTTTGTTTTTAGACGGTAAACTTGCCCGATATGATAAACCTCAAAAGCTGTGCGCCCAAACCGCCGTTAGATATTGTTAATCGGGGGGGGGGGGGGGCACATACTCGTTTGTGTCCCGGTTTATAATGAATCTGAAAACATTGAAGCGTTTATAAACGCCGTTTTTGATAACTCGCCCGTTAGCGCTGACGTACTCGTTATTGATGACAGTTCGCCAGACGGAACGGGAGCAATAATTGAAAA
>JAIRSQ010000121.1 GCA_031255395.1 Spirochaetaceae bacterium
GATTGTCCGCTAAATTTAGTTATATTATTAAATTATGGTAAAAATTGTGCTGATTGACAGTCAGACGGCGTTCAGGGAAGGAGTAAGGGAACTGCTTGCGAGACAGATTGACTTTGAACTGGCGGGTGTCGGGAAAGACGGGTACGACGCCATAAGTTTGGCGGAAAAAACAAAGCCTGATGTCGTTATTTTGGATATTGAGTTGCCGCTTCTTGACGGGTTGAAGGCCGCAACGTCTATCCTGGCGCGGCGGCCTTCATGCGCCGTCATCATAAATGCGGCAAAAATGGACGACAACATGATATATAACGCTGTTTACTGCGGGGTTACGGGTTTTGTGTTGCGATCCTCAATGTTTGAGGAAATAAACAGGGCTGTCAGGAATGTGACTGCCGGCAAGAGCTATACGAGCCAGTCCATAACGCCGCGCGTTTTCAGCATTTTTTCGAAAGTAATCAGGAAGCGGAAGGACGGACAGGCGGACAGCTTCGACAACGGCGAAACCGCGCCGCCTCCGCTGAATATCACGCGCGCCGAATCGCAGGTTGCGACGTTTGTGGCGAAGGGATTTTCCAACAGGCAGATTGCCGAAACCCTCAAGCTGAAAGAGGGGACGGTACGTAACTATATTTCCAATATTCTGCAAAAAACAAACCTGAAACATAGGACGCAATTGGCCCTTTACGCGCTGAACAACGGATTGCGCAATGTAGGAAATTCTTTTGACGCAAGGAGTTAAACATGAATAAAATTCCGGTAATTATTGACTGCGATCCCGGCCATGACGACGCTATCGCGCTGATACTGGCTTTTGCGAGCGAAAAACTTGATGTCAAGGCGGTTACGGTCACGGGCGGCAACCAGACTCTGGCAAAAACGCTGTGCAACGCCAAAAAAATACTGGCCTTCATCGGCAAGCGTCCGCCGCTTGCCGCCGGAGCGGACAAACCGATGTTCCGCGAGCTTGAAACAGCCGCCGAAGTTCACGGCGAATCGGGGCTGGACGGGGCAGCGCTGCCCGAAACCGGCTACAGCGAGGAGCCGTTCCCCGCCGTAGATCTTATGCGGCGCGTCATAGCGGGCAATCCCCAACCCGTAACGCTGATACCCACCGGCCCGCTGACCAATTTGGGCATACTCTTTACCACCTACCCGGAAGTCAAAAAAAACATAGCCCGCGTCAGCCTCATGGGCGGCGGTATAGAGGCGGGCAACTGGTCCGCTGCGGCGGAGTTCAACATAGGCGTCGATCCAGAAGCGGCGGAAATAGTCTTTGCCTCGGGCGTCCCGATAACAATGTGCCCGCTGGACGTAACCCACAAGGCGCTGATGACGCCCTCCGATCTCGAAACCTTGCGGAAGCGCGGCGGCCGCGTCTCGGCTTGGGCCGCAAAACTGATCGATTTCTATTTTCAGTATTACATAAGGCAGGGATTCGCCGGCGCGCCCATGCACGATCCCTGCGCCGTGGCATGGCTCATCGCTCCTGAGATTTTCAAAACCGCCGATTACAGCGTCGCTATTGAGACGCGTGGCAGGCACACCGCCGGAATGACCCTTGCCGACCGCCGTATCTGGAGTCGCGCCAAGCCCAACGCAACGGTCTGCCTTGACATCGACAGACCCGCCTTCATCCGGCTCATTATAGACGCCTGCAAGAGTTACGGCTAAGCGATAAAAAAGCGCGCCGCCGTGAGTAGAGAGCGGAAGCGGTTGTCATTGCTAGGTACCCCGCGCCGTCATTGCGAGGCGGCGGCAAGTTGCCGCGGCAGCTTGCCGATAGAGACTAAGCTATCCATGCAAGGCCGCCACCGCGCTGGATTGCTTAGTCGTCCTACATTCTTCATTGCTCATCAATCATTCCTCATTACCAAACGGCGGCTTGCAAATCCGGCGGTATTTGGACTAATTTTTTTATATGGTGATAGCGTTGCATGACGTATGGAAGACGTACACGATGGGAAAGGTGCGGTTTGACGCGCTGAAAGGCATAAATTTAGAAATACGGCGCGGGGATTTTGCCGCGATAGCGGGACCGTCCGGCTCCGGAAAGACCACTATGGTGAACATGATCGGGCTTGTGGACGCGCCGACACGCGGAGAAGTGGAGATTGACGGACGCAGGACCGGCGGTCTGAGCCGCCGCGAGCTTACCCGTATGCGGCAGGACGTGATAGGCTTCATATTTCAGTCCTTTAACCTACTGCCGACGCTGAACGTGTTCGAAAATGTGGAACTTCCCCTCCTGCTCGGCAGGAGGGGCTCGCGTAGCGCGGCGCTCGACAAGAACGCGCGCAGAGAGCGGGTGGAACAGCTTCTTGAGGACGTTGGGCTTGCGGACAAACGGCGCAACCTTCCGTCCGAACTGTCCGGCGGGCAGCAACAGCGGGCGGCCATAGCGCGCTCCCTCGTGAACCAGCCAAAAATCGTGATAGCGGACGAGCCGACCGCAAACCTCGATTCGGAGAACGCGCGGCGGGTACTGGATCTTATGAAGAAAGAAAACGCGGAGTACGGCGCGACATTCATCTTTTCCACGCACGACAAGACTATATGGGAGATGGCGAACCGCGTCGTCTTTCTGCATGACGGCATAATAGAAAGCGAGGCGGCAAGACAGTGATATTTCTGCTCGCGCTGCGCAACGCGCTAAGAAACAAGAGGAACAGTGTCATAGTAACGCTGCTTGTCGGAGCTATAACGGCGCTGTTTTTTCTTGGAAACAGCGTATTTGCAAGGTCTAACAGGGGACTGCGGCAATCCTACGTTGAAAACCTGACCGGCGACATAATAATCGAAAAGAAGGGCGATGTTACGATGAACCTGTTCGGGGCGAACGCTCCCGTCATAGAAAACTATTTTACGATACCGACGCTAGGAGCGTATGACGAAATAACTAGGGAATTGGGGCGGTTTCCTGAAATACAGGCGTTTACAGGGCAGGTGTCGACCGCCTGTTACATTGACGCGCTCGATTACCGCTCGTATACACTGCTCTGCGGCGTTGACGCTGCCTCGTACTTTGACATGTTTCCGGGAATAAAGCTTTTGGAAGGGCGCTTTCTTCAGGCGGGCGAGTACGGGGCGATGATAACCCGCTCTCGCGCTGACCAGATCGAAAAAGCGAGCGGGCGGAAGCTGGAGATAGGGACGCCCGTGCTGCTGACCTCTGCCGGGCAGACGGGGTTCAAGATACGGGAGGTTCCGCTTACAGGCATATTTTCCTATACGGCGAGGGGACAGTTTTTGGACGAGATAATGATTGCCGACGTTCAGACTGCCCGCGTGCTGGCGGCGATACAGGTTGCGACATCGGACGTTGAACCGTCGGCGGAACAAATTCGCCTTTTGGACAGCGGCATAGACGAACTTTTTTCGGAAGAACTTTTTTCTGAAGAGCCGGACGCTGACGACAGGGACAGAACCGCGCTAGAGGACGCTCTTGAACGGTTCTTCGGCGAGGACAACGGGGCCTTAGGGGGCGAAATCTCGGCGGCAGGCGGCGGTGACTGGAATTTCATCATAATAAGGCTGAAGCAGGGGGCATCCGCCGTCCGCGTAACGGCGGAACTGAACAGGACGCTGCGCTCCTATGACGCAATGGCGCTCGGCTGGCGTTTTGCGGCCGGCGGCTCAGCCATCATGCTCCTGCTATTGCAGGCGCTGTTCAACGCAGGAATCGCTCTTGTCTGGATAGCGGGAGTCATAGCGATAATAAACATCATGCTGATAGCGGTTTTCAGGCGTTCCCGCGAGATAGGGACGCTGAGGGCGATAGGCGCTTCAGACGGGTACATCCGTTTGATTATACTGTGCGAAAACAGCATAATCGGACTGCTGGCCGGAATTGCGGGAGTCGTTGCCGGCAGCGCGGTCATGCGTATAGTGAACGGTCTTAGGATGACTATAGACAATGAGCTTGTAGCGGGACTTTTGGGCGGCGACATACTGGCCGTGGATTTTTCGCCAGCCATCGCGCTTGCTTCAATCGCGGCGGCTCTGGCGCTGAGCGCCGCCGCGTCGGTATATCCTATAGAGACGGCGGTCAGGATACAGCCTGTCGCGGCGATGAGGGACTAGGCGCATGAGAATAAAGGACGCGTGGGTTCTGGCGGCAAAGCATATTGTAAGCCGCAGGCGGCGGTATCTGTTTCTGTTCTGCGCGCTGACACTGGGTTTCTGCGTGATAAGCGTGACGGGCTCTCTGAAAGACGGCATGGCCGAGAGCGTCTACAATTCGGCGAGGGACCACTATTCCGGCGATATAATAATATCGGGCTTCGAGTCGGAAACGGATTCCGGCAACCGCATCTACGGCAAAACCGTGCCCGTAATACAGCAAAAAATCGAGGAATCCGGCATAAGGCCGGACAGGCAGGCGCTTAGAACGCTCCAGTTCAAAGACAGTATGATCCATTACAACGGGAACGCCGCTCCGATGAGATACTTGACCGGGGTAGACTGGGACGCGGAGAAGGAATATTTCGACAGCCTCAATTTCACGGAAGGCGTCCCGCCTTCCGGTTTTGACGATGAGGCGATACTGGTTTCCGCTCCAGTAGCTGCGCACATGGGAATCCGTTCGGGCGATCTGGTTATGCTGGAAACGGAAACGATGTACGGGCAGAAGAACACAGCCTATTTCACCGTAAGCGGCGTGATAGACGACCGTTCGCTGTTCGGGTACTACAAATCGTTTATTTCCCGAAGGGCGTTAAACGGACTGATCAGTTTCGATCCGGACGACTGTTCCACGATAGGACTGTATTTTAAAGACCGGGCTGGACTGGAGCGGAAACGGGAGCTATTGCAGGACGCGCTCACCGGCGCAGTGCCGCTCCGTCCGCTCGTGTACGACAGGGAAGGCTTTGACCGTGAAAAGGACTGGGAATGGGATGGCGTGATGTTCTTTTTACTGACGGTTTCAGTCTATGTCTCGGACGTGGCGCAAATATTGCAAGCTCTCAATATAATCGCGTACTTTCTTTATGTTATGACGTTGCTGATAATCATGGTGAGCGCGGGCGTAACATACCGTCTGATACTGCACGAAAGGATGAAAGAAATAGGCACGATGCGGGCGATAGGCTGCTACGGGAGCGATATACGCCGTATGATGCTGTTTGAGGCCGCGATCCTTGCGACGGCGTCCCTTGTAACCGGCTTCTGCGTTACGCTGTTTATTAATAGTATGGTGTCAGAACTTTCGTTTTCATGGTTCCCCGGATTTGAAATATTTCTAAGAAACGGACGGCTTCTGGCGCGGTACAGTCCGGCGGCGACAGCTATCAACGCTGCGGCGTTATATGTTACACTATTTATATCGGTCGGCGCGCCTTCATTCAGGTTTTCCCGAGAGCCGCTGCCGGAACTGTTATCGGGGGTTTACTAAGAACAGGCTGGGCGTGTACGTAAAATTTTCTCGGTCAGGGTTTAATATCGGGAGTGTATACAGGCAGACGTCCGTTGGCGTCCGGGCTTACGCGTTGACGCGCGAACCGCGGGCAGCTGTCCCGTACGGCCGCCTTGACCGGTGCGTTAAGCGGCGTTAGGAGCGCCGTTTATGAAGGATTTAGTATGAAAATATCAAAACCGATTTTCTTTGTTTTTACAGCGCTGCTTGCCGCGGCGCCGTCGCGCCGCGCGTCCGCGGCGGTTTCCGATTTGGAACTGTTAAAAAAGGTCGACAGCCTTGCAAGCTATTACGGAGTTGATTTTTCCGCTGAATATACCATAGTGCAGGACAAGCCTGGGCAGAGCCGCACCGCGACCGTGGCGGGCGTGTTCCGTAGGGATTCAAGCGCGCTGTATACGATTATCATCATGCAGCCCGCGATAAACAGAGGGCAGGGTTACCTAAAACAGGGCGATACCCTTTGGTTCTATGATCCTGAAAGCAAGCGTTTTAACTCTACTAGCAGCCGCGAACGCTTTCAGAATTCCAACGCGCGCAATTCGGATTTTACCCGTTCAACGCTGTCGGAGGACTATAGGATTTTGTCCGGGGAAGAGGCGGTTTTGGGCAGGTTCAAGTGCCGCGCGCTGACGCTGGAAGCGGTGAGCAGGGATGTTACTTATCCGCGCATGAAGATATGGGTTAGCGATGACGGACTGATACGGCAAACCCAGGACTATAGCCTGTCCGGGCAGCTTTTGCGCACTTCGGCAATCCCCGAATATTACAATATTGACGGGCGTTATGTCCCTAAAGCGGTGCTACAGGTGGACGCGTTGCGGGGGGCGACGGTAAACGGCGCTTTCGTGAACGAAAGGACGCTGATAAGCGTCTCAAACCCGTCTTTCGCGCCAGTTTCGTCCGCCATTTTCTCTAAAACCTATTTGGAAAAGGCGTCACGTTGATTTTTCCCAACAAAAAGCCGATTATAGCGGGTTGCGCGCTTGCGGCGTTTTTTTTTATTTCGTCCGCGCGGCCTTCCGCTCAAGACAGCCTCATAGACGCCGATCTTGAAAAACTGTTTGAAGAACAGGAGGAAGAGGTGGAAAAACCCGATGACACTGGAACGTACAAACCGTTACAGACGTTCATAATGGGTACAGGTTTCGGGATCGACACGTCATACGACATAATTGGCGGATATTTGCCGGGCTGGAGCGAAGCTCCGTGGTACTTCAGCGACAGCAAAAATTACAAGGACACTCTTACCAATTTGATAGGCGCGAAGATGAGCGCCACCGTGGGCTTGGACATACGTCCGTCAAAATACCTGCTCGTGCGCCAGTCTTTTGCGTTCACTATACCTTCTCCCGCGCTGACCATAAAAGAATTCTTTTTTGATTACAATCTTAACGACAAAATTTTTATAAAAACGGGAAAGTACGACATATCTTGGGGATTGTCGCCAAATTTTCCGTTCGCTAATCTAATTGCCCGCATACCTCCCGGCATTGAAAATCCGGGCGAACCGTTGCTGGCAAAAGTAAACATTCCGTTAGGCGTAGGCGGCTTTGAATTCGTGCTGCTTACGCGCCCCGGATACATTGATCCGAATAATCCGCGCCTTGAAGACTTCGGCTTGGGCGGAAAGTTCAATCTGGCGCTACAGAATTTTGATTTGGATATAGGAACGTTTTATTTTGATAAGATGCCGACGCGCTGTTTTTTATCAGTTAAAACGACCTTGTTCGAAAATATAGAAGTTTACACGGACGGGATGGTTAACGCTTCCTATGACAACCTGCTTGAACGTTGGGACGATTTAGGCATCTCCGCGTCGGCAGGTTTTTTTCAGCCGCTCTTCAAAGACAAGGTCAACATAAACGCTGAGTTTTACTATAACGGCGAAGGAGACGCCGAAGCGCTTCGCAGGAATAACTTGTTGGATGACGAGCCAGAGGATTTCAGTATGTTCGACGGGTTTAACATGGCGTTAAACATCAGTTTTAAGCCGGGCGTCTTTGGCGGGATGCGTATATTTTTTGGCTGTCTGTACTCGTTTGAACAGAATTCGGCGCAAATAGTTCCGGGCATAACGTTCAATCCGGCAGAACATATAGAAATATATTTTTCGGTTCCGATGGCCGCGGGAGACCGCTCCAAGAATTCTTACTATTATCACAATGCGGACACAAAAGATCGTCCTTTCAGCATAGTATTGGCGGCAAAAATAAAGGGTTCTTACAGGTACAGCCGTTACGAGTAGCCTATGGGATTAGCGGATTTTGCGTACGGTGTAAAATGGTTTTTCCAAAAAATTTCTGACAGGCCGGCCGGAAAACTAAGGAAGCTGTTTGCCGGAAAAATGGCGCGTATCGCGCTTGTTTTGTTCGCGTCCTTAGCGTTCGCCGTCCCGCTCGCAGTAATTTTAGCCGCAAGAATCGCGACCGGCATCCCAAAAAAGGAACCGCGGGCGGAAATAACTTTTGAGCCTGACCCAGTCGCCGCTCCTGACCTTTTCATACCGGACGAGCCTGACTTCCTGCCGCAGATCATTCTTGAACAGGAACAAAGAACGGCTTGGACAAACGCCGACGCCGCGGAATTCTGGACTGATCCGCTGGAATTCTCGGACGAGTTTTGGCGGCAAAAAGTGTCGGAATCTATCGACCGTCTTCTGGAGCCGCTGCCGTGAGC
>JAIRSQ010000134.1 GCA_031255395.1 Spirochaetaceae bacterium
CGGCAACTTGCCGCCGCTTCGCAATGGCGGTAGCCCATCCCTAATCCCTCATTACGCGAAAAGCCGCCTTGAAAAGCGGCGGCTTGTTTGTTATAATTTCAACATGATTTATGATGAACGCGATGAGGACGGCAAGGAAAAAGAGGACGCAAAGAAGGAGCAGCCTGATTCTTTGGCCGACAAGATGCTTAAAACGCGGACGATATTGTTGTCCGGCGAGATAAAAAAGGACCTCGCGGAGCGTACCGTGCGGCAGCTTCTGTTGCTGGAGAACGCGGGGAACGAACCGGTAAAGATTTTTATCGACTCGCCCGGCGGGGACGCGGACGCGGGTTTCGCTATCTTTGACATGATTCGCTTCGTAACTCCGCCCGTTTGGACAATCGGGATGGGACTTGTGGCGAGCGCGGCGGCAATTTTGCTGCTGGCCGCGCCCAAAGAACGGCGCGTCGGACTGCCGAACAGCCACTATCTGATACACCAGCCGCTGTCCGGCATTCGCGGAGTCGCCACCGACATCGAGATACACGCCCGCGAACTGGAAAAACTGCGCGGGAAGATAAACAGGCTTATAGCGGACGAAACGGGGCAGGACGAGGCGCAGGTTGAAAAAGATACCGACCGCGATTACTGGATGAGCGCGGAAGAGGCCGCAAGCTACGGCCTTGTTTCCCGCGTGATAACGTCCCGCGCGGATATTGGCTGACTTTAGGTTTATGATGGCAAAATACGCGGAAAAAACCATAATCGTCGTGGACGGCATGGGCGGCGGAATCGGTGTCCAACTTGTTAGCAAACTGCGCGATAGCTTGGGCGACGATGTTGAAATCATCGCTCTTGGCACCAATGCCGTCGCGGTGGAACGCATGGTCAAGGCTGGTGCCCGCCGCGGCGCGGCGGGCGAGAACGCCATCTGCTACTCCGTGAATACAGGCAGTCTGATCATCGGCCCGATAGGCATCATCATAGGCAACAGCATGATGGGCGAGATCACCTGTCCTATGGCGGAGGCGATTTTAGCCGCTCCGGGCGAGCGTATCCTGCTGCCGTTGCAAAACGATCACCTGACGCTGGCCGGTCTGGAAGGACTGCCGCTCTCAAAAATGATCGAACGCGCCGTCGAACTGGCCAAAGAACGGCTCGAACGGACGTGACCGCGGCGCCGCGCTGTCTTGTGGACGTTAGACTGGATTTTTTAAGCCGTTAGCGCGACCGCGCTAACGGCCAAATCAACATTGGCGGCTGTACCGCCGCTTTTTATAGGGGGATGACATGGCAAGGAATTATTTTATAGCGGGTAACTGGAAGATGCACAAAACGCGCTCCGAATCCGCGGCGCTGGCTAAGGAACTGACCGCCGCGCTGAAGGATGGCAGGCACAAATACCTTGTGGCACCCAGCTTTACCGCTCTTGAGACTGTCGGCGCGATTGTTAAGGGCAGCAACATCCTATTGGGCGCGCAAAATTGCGCCGCTGAGGAGCAGGGAGCGCACACGGGCGAGGTTTCCGTACTTCAGCTTAAAGACTTGGGCGTTCAAACCGTTATTCTGGGGCATAGCGAGCGCCGGCATACTTACAAAGAGGACGACGCGCTCGTAAACCGCAAGGTCAGGCTTGCGTTAAAGCACGGCCTGGACGTGATTCTGTGCGTAGGAGAGTTGCTGGAAGAGCGCGAGGCTGGCAACGCCGAGTCTGTTTGCGAGCGGCAGACTGTCGAAGGGCTTAAAGGGGTTTCCGCCGCCGATTTTTCCCGCGTTACGATAGCTTACGAGCCTGTTTGGGCGATTGGCACCGGCAAGACGGCCACGCCGGAAGACGCTGACGCGATTCACGCGTATATCCGCAAAGTGATAGGCGGGCTTTACGGGGCGGACGCGGCGAAAGGCGTCGTCATTCAGTACGGCGGTTCCGTTAAGCCTGACAATGCGGCCGCGCTGATGGCTAAGGAGAACATCGACGGCGCTCTTGTCGGAGGCGCGTCGCTCACGGCGGACGCTTTTGTCCCGATAGCAAAGTTTTAAGAGTAAGGGCGGCATTAAAGCCTCGTTTTAGACATTCGGCTGTCACGAGGCTGCCGCGATCGCGGCGCCTTAAAACATAGCTCCAGTTATGGCTTATATTAAAAGCATTTTTGAAAAGAATTTTCTTGAGTACGCTTCGTATGTAATTAGAGATCGCGCTATACCGGAATTGGATGACGGATTAAAACCCGTTCAGCGGCGCATATTGCATTCGCTGTTCGAGATGGACGATGGCAAGTTCCATAAAGTAGCGAATGTCGTCGGGCATTGCATGAAGTACCATCCGCACGGCGACGCTTCAATAGGGGACGCTCTTGTCACGCTTGCGAACAAAGAATTGTTTATCGATAAGCAAGGGAATTTCGGAAACATTTTGACAGGCGACCGGCCGTCCGCCGCGCGTTATATTGAATGCAGGGCGACGCCTCTTGCAAAAGATATTTTCTACAATCCGAAACTTACGAACTATACGGAATCGTATGACGGGCGCAACAAAGAGCCGCTCGTATTTCCCGCAAAGATTCCGGTCGTCATAGTAATCGGCGCCGAAGGCATCGCCGTAGGCATGTCGACAAAGATTTTGCCGCATAACATTATCGAAACGCTCGAAGCGGAGAAAGCCTGTCTTGCCGGCGAAAAATTTGAACTGTTTCCGGATTTTCCCGGAGGCGGACTCGTCGACGTTTCGGACTATCAGGACGGCGGCGGCAAGGTGGTTGTGCGGGCGAAATTGGATACGGACGACCCAAAACGCATCTTAATACGGGAACTGCCGTACGGTTCCACGACAGAAAGTTTAATCGCCAGCATAGAGGCAGCGACAAAGGCGGGGCGGGTAAAGATTCAATCAATAAACGATTTTACAGCGGAGAATGCGGAGATCGAAATAAAACTCGCGCGCGGAGTTTATGCCGAAGAAACCGTTGCCGCGCTGTTCGCGTTCACGGAATGCGAGCAGACTGTCTCGGTCAATCTGCTTGTAATAAAAAACGATATGCCTGTCGTGATGACAGTTACGGATATTGTGCGCTATCATGCGAAACAGCTTGTCGCCGTACTGACTAAAGAACTGGAAATCGAAAAAAAAGAATTGCAGGATAAACTGCATCTGCGTACGCTTGAACGCATCTTCATTGAAGAACGTATATACAAGGCAATTGAAAGCCAAAAGACCGCTGAAAACGTGCGAAAAGCCGTATTAAAGGGCTTTGTTCCGTTTGCGAAAGAGGCAGGGCCGCGCGGCGTTTCAGAGGAGGATGTCGAACATTTATTGAAAATACCGATACGCAGAATTTCGCTGTACGATATTAACAAGGCGCGCGACGAAATGGACGAGATAAAAGCGCGTATAAAAGCCGTTAACGCTCACCTAAAAAACATTATCGCGTACGCCATGTCTTTTATTGACGGCATTATCGGAAAAATAAAAGCCAACGCTGAATTAGGAAGCGGAGCGCGAAAGACGGTTATTGGCAAATTCGAAAAGGTTGACGTAAAAGAAGTCGTAAAAAAAGATTTAGAAATAAAATATGACAACGCGAGCGGTTATCTTGGAACGGCGGTAAACGGCGAAACCGTCGCTCGCGCCTCGCTGTTCGACCGCGTTCTGATTATCAGGCAGAACGGCTCATGGATGGTGCAGGACATACAGGAAAAAGTTTTTATCGGCGAAAAGGCGTGGTGGATAGGAATTGCTGACAAGGAAGCGATAAACGCGCTGACATTTACAATCATTTATAAAGAAAATGAAACGAATATAGCGTTTATAAAACGTTGCGCTATCGAAGGCTGGATAATGAACAAGGAGTATTCTTTTGTGCCGGAAAACTCTGTCGTGCTGCATATCGACACGCGCGGAAAATTTGTTTTTACGTTGCGCTATCTGCCAAAGCCTCGCATAAAAGTTTTGTCCGAAGAATTCAAGGCGCAGTCTTTCGCCGTAAAAGGCATAAAGGCCGCCGGCGCGCGCCTATCCAACAAAGCCGTTAAAAAAATCGAAGTAAAAAAATGAGCACGGATGTTTTTGTATTATTCGGCTCGCCGCGCGGGAACGGTTACACCGCGCGTATGCTCGAATGCTTTCTTTCATGCAGGAGCGGCGCCGGAATCGAAGGCGGTACGAGTATTTTTGACGCGTACAAGGCGGCAATTAAGCCATGCGTACATTGCGGCCATTGCAAGAAAACGCGCGGCTGCGTATACGATGATTTTGTTCCGATAGAACGCGGACTCGAAAGCGCCGATATTTTAATAGTCGCGTCCCCCGTTTACGCGCTCGGTTTTCCGGCTCCGCTAAAAACCGTATTCGACCGTACGCAGCAATATTTCGAGGCAAAGTTTTCGCTAGGAATTGAAAAGCCGGTTAAAAAGCGCAAGGCGGCCCTGCTTTTCGCGTCATACGGCTCGACGGACGGGAGCGGCGTTACGATGATGGAAAAACAGCTTGAGCTTGTGTTCCGGGTTATGAACGCAAACCTTGTGCAAACGGCCGTTTCGCCCAACACGGACAGCGGACATTTCGATTCTGAGGCGGTGCGGGCGGAAGTCGAAAGGGCGGCACTAAACGTCCGGCGGTATCTGGATGCGTTACCTTGAATTGAACGAACAGAACATTCTGGCCGCTGCGGAGACGCTTAAAGCCGGGAAACTGGTCGCGTTCCCGACCGAGACTGTGTACGGGCTTGGCTGCGACGCCTTCAATACGGCAGCTCTGGCCAAGGTATTCGAAGCAAAAAAGCGCCCGCGCTTCGATCCGCTAATCATACACATCGCATCGCTTGACACGCTGGAAAAACTTGTCGATTTTAGCCGGTTAGCGGCGGACGGACGGCATATGCTTGAAGTTCTGTCCCGCTCCCTGTGGCCCGGGCCGCTTACCCTAGTCATGCCGAAACTTAAAACGGTGCCGGATCTTGCTACGGCGGGGCTTGAAACGGCCGCCGTGCGTTTTCCCGCGCACGAAGGCGCTTGCCGGCTGATAGCGGAAGCGACCGGCGCCATAGCGGCGCCCAGCGCAAACCCGTTTGGATACCTAAGCCCGACCCGCGCCGAACACGTTAGGGAGCGACTTGGCGGCGCGGTTGATATAATCCTTGACGGCGGTCCGGCGGACATAGGCGTGGAATCGACGGTGCTGGACATATCCGGCGCGACCCCGCGGGTACTGCGTCCCGGCGGCGTGCCGCGTGAAACGATAGAGACGCTCGTCGGCCCGCTTGCCGCAGCGGGCGGCAAGCGGGAGACAAACGGCACTGCCCCTTCCCCGGGCTTGCAGAAGAGCCACTACGCTACCCGAAAAAAGCTATTCCTGTACGCGGCGGACAGTATGCGCCGCCTTTCATTTTTCGTTGCGGACGCCTATCTTTTTTTTGACAAACAATCTTTTAAAGCCTTTGCGGAGCGCAACGGACTTTGCGGCGCGGACTGCGAACGCGTTTTTACGCTTAGCGAGGAAGGCGACGCTAACGAAGCCGCCGCCCGCCTGTTTGACGC
>JAIRSQ010000150.1 GCA_031255395.1 Spirochaetaceae bacterium
TGCTCGACGCTTCCGCGCTGATAAAGGAAACGATCCTGATGGGTTTCCGTTACCTTAAGGGCCCCGATCCTGTCCTTTTCAGGCGGCGTTTTGGGAGCGGCCTTGAGGGCCTCATAGGGCGGACCGCGGCCCGCTGGAGGGACCTGGGGCTTATGCGGCCGGACAGGACGGCCCTCAACAAACAGGGGCTTCTCTTTCTTAACCGGTTTACCGCCGAAGCCTTTGAGGAACTGGAGGGGGAAGAGGCCCGCGCCGTAATGCGGGGCGGAGTAAATTCCCGGCGGGAACCGCCGTCTTCCGCCCTGCTTGACTAAAACGGGCGCATGGTGTTCCCTGGGCTTTTTTTCTGTAATGATATGAAGTATAATGAACTTGTTACAAAACCCGGTTGGTTGGCTAACCTGCGGTTAGCTTGCCAAGCTCTTGTGATTTTTCGGCCCAGGGCCCGCAGAACCGCTGTTTTCTAAGGCTGCTGTTTCAAAACTGAAGGCGACCCGAAGGTTCGATGACACAGCCCCTAATGTTTATTTAAAGAATGGAGGTATAATATTTACCTATGGAACAACAACTGGATTTACAGGGGAAGAAAATCTTTTTGCTTTATCCTCATAGCGTCATTCGTGATGAAATGCTGGATATTCTTATCATGGCCGGTTACGAGACCTATACCCTTCAAAACGAAACCCGGGCCCGGAAGCTGCTTGAAAGATTCCCCGGTTCTATTATGTTCATCAATATAGACGAAGGCCTCAAAGAAAAGGAATGGGAAGCCTATATCCGCAATATAATGGAGAACCCTAAAACCAAAGACAGCCGGCTGGGGATCGTGTCCTATAATCAGGACCGGGACCTGATGCAAAAATACCTCATGGAGCTGACCGTGCCCTGCGGTTACATTCAACTCAAGCTGGGCCTCCAGGAAAGCACCCGGATCATCCTCAACGCCCTGGAGGCAAACGAGGCCCGGGGCCGCCGTAAATATATCCGGGCCGACTGTCATGAGGATATTAACGCTACCATGAACTACAAGGGGGAGAGCGGAACTTACTACGGTAAGATTCTGGATATTAGTTCCGCGGGTATTGCCGCCAAACTGGAAAAATTTGATGATTTGCCTGTCAATTCGCTGCTTCGTGATATACAGCTCAAACTCCGGGGAGGGCTCCTTATGACGGATATGATCTTAATGGGCAAACGCCGGGATAATCCCTTTATCTATATTCTGCTTTTCGATCCTAAAATGCCCCAGGATAACAAACTCGTCATACACCGCTATATTAAGCTGTGCCTGCAAAAGTATATTGATACCCTTGCGGTATAGGGGTTCTGCGGAATACAAAGTTTCGGCGTATAGCAGATAGGGATATGTTCAACCTTGTGAGGTATTCTCAGGATTGCGTTAGGAATTACCGGGCGCCGGTTCGCGGCAGCCCGTAAATCGTGGTTTTGTGTCTTTTTTCACTGGAAAAAGGTACAAACCTACAAACGCAACAGGCTCCTTGGGGCCTGACCCTAAAGCCGGCTTGCAACCCACAATGGGCAGCGCCCTGCATTCCTCGTTGTCCATTAATCATTGCTCATTCATCATTGCGTTGTTTGCTCTCTTGCAACAAAATATCTGTTTCGTTAAAATTTTTTAACGTCATGGATAAAATACTAATATTGGATTTTGGTAGCCAGACCACGGCGCTCATAGCGCGGCGCATACGCGAGTCGGGCGTTTATACGGAAATTGTCGGCGTCAATATTTTCAATCGAGAGAAACTTCGCGAAGCTAAAGGCATAGTGCTTTCCGGTTCGCCTGAATCTGTTTACGAAACGGGACTTGCGCCGGACAGGAGCGTTTACGATTGCGGACTGCCGCTTTTAGGCATCTGCTACGGCTTGCAGCGGATGACGCAGGACAACGGAGGGCAGGTAACGGCGTTCCCGAAGCGGGAGTACGGCGGAGTCAAGGTAACACTGCAGGTGCCGGCGGACACTCCGTCCCATGTAAAGACGTTTTTAAAGGCTTTCGGGACGGACGGGAGTATGTTTACGGCTTGGATGAGCCATGGAGACTCGCTGGAGAAGCTTGCGCCCGGATTTGATGGGTACGGGATCAGCGGGACCGACTTTCCGGCCGTAGTCGCGCACGAAAGCAAGCAATGGTACGGCCTCCAGTTCCACCCAGAAGTAACGCATACGGAACGGGGAAAGGAAGCGCTTAAAACGTTCGCAACCGAAGTGTGCGGGTGCGAGAAAAGCTGGTCTATGGGAAGCTACCTTGCGGAAGCGAAGGACAGTATACGTCGGCGGGCGGGAGACAGCCCAGTCCTGCTGTTGATTTCAGGCGGCGTCGATTCAATGGTAACGGGCGCTCTGCTGCTTGACGCGCTTGATCCGGAGCAGGTTCATCTGATGTACGTCGACACCGGTTTGATGCGTAAAAACGAGACCGAGCTTGTAAAACGCAACCTTAAAAAGCTGTCCGCCCGCCATCTGCACATAGTCCGCTGCGGGGACGAGTTTTTCGACGCGCTGGCGGGGCTTTCCGCTCCGGAGGACAAGCGCAAGGTGATAGGCGACCTGTTCATCAAGATACAAGAGAGGGAGGTGGCGCGGCTTGGGCTTTCAGATTCGTACCTGTTGGCGCAGGGAACGCTGTACACCGATCTGGTCGAGAGCGGCAAAGGGGTGGGGGACAAGGCTCATCTGATAAAGAGCCACCACAACGTCGGAAGCCCGCTTGTTGACGCGAAACGGCGCGAAGGAAGATTGCTTGAGCCGCTTGACAAGCTGTACAAGGACGAGGTGCGCGAACTTG
The DNA here is from genome assembly GCA_031255395.1 of Spirochaetaceae bacterium. GTDB lineage: Bacteria > Spirochaetota > Spirochaetia > Treponematales > Breznakiellaceae > JAIRMY01. The sequence continues at coordinate 2,807 of JAIRSQ010000150.1, forward strand.
GCCGTATTCTTGGGCTCGACGAGGAGGTTGTAGGCCGGCACCCATTTCCGGGGCCGGGTCTCGCCGTGCGCGTTTTGGGCGAGGTAACCCGCGAAAAATGCGACATTCTCCGCGAAGTGGACGCGATATTTATTGACGAGTTGCGGAAGCGCCGGACGGCGGACGGGGAGCGTAGCCTGTACGACGATATATGGCAGGCCTTCGCCGTGTTGCTGCCGGTTCGGTCGGTTGGCGTGGCTGGGGATGCCCGCAAATACGGCTGGGTGGCGGCTCTGCGTGCCGTATCGAGCGCGGACGGCATGACGGCGGACGTTTACCCGTTCCCTCCCAAGGACCTGATAGAAATCTCCACACTGATAACGAACGGCGTTAATGGCATAGGGCGCGTTACCTACGATATTTCCAGCAAGCCGCCCGCCACCATCGAGTGGGAATAGCGGGGACCAGAGGGCTTTTGCGGCGTAAAGCGCCGCAAAAAACATAATTTACGGGCAGCTTTGGCGGTTTGCGAAACGCCGCGAACCGCTAGCGCCCGCTCTTTGACTGGAGGTTTTGAATAACCTTGTCCGTTATGTCGATGGTCTGGCTGTACCAAAGGATGCCTTTCGCGTCCCTAAGGTTTATCACCATGACGTAACCCTCGCTTTCCGCGACAACGCGCAGTTCGTTATAAACCTGCTCCAAAAACGCGGACGATTGGGACAGCTTTTTCTTCTGATCCTCAAGCTCCGCCGTTTTCAGTTTGTAGTATTCTTTCAAAAATTCGTTTTTCTTGTATATTTCGTTTTCAAGCCTTACCGCCCTTTCGTTGTCACCCTGCAACTCGGCGTTGCTCTGGGCACTTTTAAGGTCCTGAATTTCACGCGTCATGCGGTCAACATCCGCCTGCACGCGGGCAGAGCGTTCTTCAAAATCGCGCACGGCGCGGGATTCCCTAAAAAACGCCGTGTACACCTTGTTCATATCCACCACCGCAAAACGCGTAATCTGTTGCGCTGAAAGAAGAACCGGAAAAGCCAGCCAAAAAAGCGGCAAAAAAATTGATTTTTTCATCACTTTACACCTTTATCTATACGGTATAACAATAAAGAATAAAAGAAAAGTCCGTGTCCGCGAACATAACGGCCACCCGCATGAAGCGGAGTTTCGCTCCGCTTCATGCGGCGTGATTGCCATTCCGGGCGGACGCGTTGTATAATGGACTATGCGTTATTCGAATCCCGCGAATCTTGCGATTGTAGCCTGTCCGGGCGGGGAGGCGTTTGCCGATCAGGTTATAACCCATCTTAAAAACCAGTACCGTTATATTTTTAACAAAACCGCAAGCGAGATGTCGCGCCGTTTTAACCTCGAAGCGGACGAGGTCATGCGGCGCATCAACTTTATAAACGAGATTACAACTGTGGCAGCGCATTCGCCCGGTCCCGACATGAAGCCCGTGGTCCCGCGCTTCAAGGTGCCGACACGCTTCACCGTGTTTCCAAACGGCGAAATAAAGGCGGAACTCATCAAGCCGGTGCGCGGCAGGAACATTTTCATCGTGCAGGATGTCGAAAACCGCTACCCGCTGAAATTCAACGACGGAGCTTTGACTAAAACGCTTTCCGTAAACGACCACCTTATGACGCTGTACGTTACGATTGACGCGGTAAAACAGGCTGGGGCGCGGAGCGTTACGCTGGTGATCCCCGTCTACCCGTACGCCCGCCAGCATAAACGGAAGGGACGGGAAGGCGTTACCGCAAGCCGCGTGGGCAGAGTGTTCGAGTCGCTGGGGGCCGACTGCGTAATCACGCTCGATATCCATTCACGAGAGATAGGCAATTCGTTCTGCCGTATGAGGCTTGAAAATCTTCACGCTAGTTACCAGATCATTCGCAACCTTTCGCAGATAGTGCCGTTTGACGACGAAGATTTTGTTGTCGCCGCTCCTGACACCGGCGCGGTCGACCGCAACAAATTCTACGCGACGACGTTGAAAAAGCCGCTGGCACTGATTTACAAGGAACGGGACTATTCGCGGGTAACGAATAACGCCACTGACAACAACATCGCCGAGATAAAACTGCTGGGCAACGTCAAAGGCAAAACGGTTTTTATGGCGGACGATATGATCGGGACGGGCGGCACGCTACTCAAAGCGATGAATCTCCTTAAACAGCAGGGAGCGGGAAAGATACTGTGCGCGGTGAGCCTGCCGCTCTTTTCGGGCGACGCGATCAAATACTTTGACGAAGCGTACGCGGCGGGACTTTTTTACCGGATCATCGGCACCAACGCCGTTTACCACGAAGAATTGTTAAAACGCGAATGGTATGTAAACGTTAATATTACTAAACTCTTCGCGCAGATCATCCTGCGCCTCCATCAGGGACAGTCGATCTCGTCGATACTCGACAACCGCGAAGTCATAGCCAAATCGCTTCTTCCCAAAGGTAAAGAATAAGTCTTGTCTTTCCCCGTCTTATGCGCCGACATTGGCACCACATCACTAAAAGCGGCGCTAATCGACATAGCGGACGCGCCCTCAGGCGGAAGGCTACTTGCCTTCGCGCGGGAGCGTTACAACGCTGCCGGAGCCGCCGCCGCCGAAGCGTCAGCTTGGGAGGCGGCATTTTACCGCGCGGCACGGTCTTTGCGCGAAACATTGCCCGACGCCGGAGCCGTGGCGGTTTGTGTCTCGGGCAACGGCCCGACGCTCGTGCCGCTGCCCGGCGGCAACGGCACGAGCGGAGCTTCCCCGTTCCCGCCGCTCCACTGGTTTTCGCCGCGCGTCGAGCCGACGCCGGAGGGGGCAGCGAGCTTCTTCCTGCCGCTTGCGGCCTTCTTCCGCCGTAGCGAGCCGGAAACGTACGAAAAAACTAGTCTGTTCCTTTCCAGCCACGAATGGCTTTCAGTGCGGCTGGGAGCGGAGCCGGTAACGGTTTTGCCTACGCCGTATTACCGTCCGTACTACTATGACGACAGGCAGTGCGCTGCGTTTTCGCTGGACAGCCGAAAATTTCCGCCGTTCGTGCCGATTGGGACGGTAACCGGCCGCGTTTCCCGCGAGGCGGCGAAGAGGAGCGGCTTTGCGGCGGGCCTGCCGATAGTCTCAGGCGGGCCGGACTTCATCATGGCGCTGCTTGGCTCCGGAGCCATAGAACCCGGCCTGGTCTGCGACCGCGCCGGCAGCTCCGAGGGGATAAACGTCTGCGCCGCCGAGCCGCCCTCTATCGCCACGGCCGACGCCTTTTCGTTGCGGGTTCTGCCCCACGCGATAGAAGGCCTGTGGAACGTAAGCGTCATGCTGCCCGAATCGGGCAGCATATTGGACCGCTACCGGCTGGAAACGGGACAGCAGAACGTCCCCTACGAGGAGATGCTGCGGCGCATGACAAGCGGAGTGTCCGCCGGTGAAACCGCCGGCCTGCATCCCGTTCTGCGGAAGATAGCGGACGGGGAACGGCGGGCGCTCGAAACCCTTCGCAAGGCAGGATATCCCGTGCGCGAGATGCGGCATTCGGGCGGGCAGGCCAAGAGTCCGCTATGGAACAGGTTGAAAGCGCTGATTTGCGACTGCGCGCTACTGGTGCCGGAGATTGCCGACACCGAGCTTGCCGGAGACGCTGCCGCCGTCATGCTGGCTCTTGGCACGGCCCCGAACATCGTCAGTGCCTGTAAAAAAATTGTCGCTTTTAATCCGCCACCCAGCAAAGAGTTTCCTTGGCGATAGCGCTATATTGGCAATTTTGCCATCAAATTATATACTTTCCGCATGAGACTGGCTGACAAATTGAGCTTAACGCGCGGGCTGTTAGCTCCCGTGTTTTTTGTCGTTTACTTTATCCCCGTCTGGACCGGACTGTTCGCGGCCGCTTCAGTGTTCGTTATGATCCCGCTCCTTGTTTTCGCGGAGCTTACAGATTATTTTGACGGATATTTTGCCCGCAAACGCGGCGAAACAAGCGATTTCGGCAAGCTGTTCGATCCGTTCTGCGACGTTATTCTTAACATGACGGTTCTGTTCTGCGCCGCGGCAAGCGGCTATATGCCGTATTTTTTTCTGCTGCTCATCATATACCGCGAGTTTATAGTCAGCTTTGTAAGACTGATCGCGGCGAAAAAAGGCGTCGCCATCGGGGCGCGCCGCGGCGGCAAAATAAAAACGGTCGTCTACATCGTTACCTGCTTCTACGCGCTGACGCTGGAAAGCTGCAAGCGGCTGGGTTTCGGCCTGCCGTCCGGCACCGAAAAAGCCGTGATTCCGCTTGCCGCCGTATGCGCAGCGCTTGCCTATGTTTCGCTGGCGGACTATTTGATAAGTTTCAAGGAATCCGTGTTTCCGTCAAAAACCAGTTAAACCGGCTGCTAGCCGATTTAAGGCCGTGCCAGTGCCCAAAAATGCCTAGACTAACAGCGCAATTATCAATACGCTTAATATAAAGCAACTAAAAGAGGATCATTATGCCCACTTATGAGTATGAATGTAAAAAATGCGCCAATATTTTTGAACGCTTTCAAAGTATTAGCGACGAACCTGTAAAGAACTGTCCGAAATGCGGCGGAGAGGTGCGTCGTCTGATAAACGGCGGAGCGGGAATCATTTACAAAGGCTCCGGTTTTTATTCGACAGACAAGTCCGCGCCGTCTGCCGGAAAAAAACCGGACAGCGGCAAAGAGGCCGGAAGTAAAGAGGCCTCGCCGTGCGCCTCCTGCCCGCATTCCGGCGGCGATTCGCCATGCGCCGAAAAGGCCGCCGGTTAGCGTCCTGTAAAACGGATTGAAGAAAAAGCGGCGCAAGCCGCGTTTCTTTTGCGACGGATGCGGCGCGGAAGTTTCCGCCGCCGCGAAAAGTTGCCCGAGTTGTGGCAAGTTTTTCGCGGCTATGCGCTGTCCGCGTTGCGGTTTCTGCGGGGAACACGAAGAATTCAGCGACGGGTGCCCTGCTTGCGGGTACGCCGCGCCGTCCCGTCCACTACCCAAGTCTGCGGACGAGACGGCGCGGGATAACGCGGACAACGGGCGGCAGTGGCTTTATGCCGTCGGCGTGGCTGCACTCGTCCTGCTTTTAGCTGTCCTGCTTGCTCACATCCTGCGCTAAGGGCGGCTGAAAATGAAATACTATGTCGAATCGCTGGGTTGCGTAAAGAATCAGGTCGATGCGGAAACGATGATTGCCAGTCTTGACGGGGCGGGAGCGGAATTTGCCGAAAACCCGGACGACGCGGATTTGGTCATCGTGAATAGCTGCGGCTTTATCGAAGACGCTAAAAAAGAATCGATTAACGCCGTAATAAATTTTAGAAACGCATATCCAGATAAAAAAATCATCATGTCGGGCTGTCTGGCTCAGCGGTATCAAACGGAACTGCGGCGGATATTGGGCGAGGCTGACGCCGTGTTCGGCAACGAGGACCCCGGCGGTATCGTGTCGCTGGCATTCGGTTTGACAGGAGCGTCCCCGCCGTCAAAAGCCGCCCCGCCGTCTGCGGCGACAGAACGGCTAAAACTCCTTTCGCCGCCCGGCTCGGCTTATGTCAAAATCGCTGAAGGCTGCGACAACCGTTGTTCTTTCTGCGCAATCCCGCTGATACGCGGCAGCCTTCGCAGCAGGAGCATAGACGATATTGTAAACGAATGCGCGACGCTTTACGGACGCGGCGTGCGGGAACTCTGCCTTGTGGCTCAGGATTTGGCCTCTTACGGAGCGGATTTGGATGGCGGCGGGGCGGGACGTTCTGGAAAACTGCCGGAACTGCTAAAAGCGCTCTCTGCCCTGCAAGGCGATTTTTGGGTACGCCTGCTGTACCTGCACCCCGACCATTTTCCGTTCGGCATTCTCGAAACTATGGCGGCGGACAGACGCTTCCTGCCATACTTCGACATACCGTTCCAGCACGCCTCGCGGAAGATACTGCGCGCGATGAATCGGCGCGGAGACGCGGAAACGTACCTTGCGCTAACAGAACGCATCCGCGCCGCGTTGCCGGACAGCGTTATCCGCTCAACCTTTTTGACAGGCTTTCCCGGAGAAACGGACGGGGATTTCAAAATTTTGCTCGATTTCCAGCGCGCCGCTCGCCTTGACTGGCTTGGGGTTTTCATTTTTTCCCGCGAGGAGGGCGTTCCCGCGTACTCGCTTAGGGGCCGCCCTTCAAGAAAAACTAGCCGGGAGCGAAAGCGCGTTCTCGAGGCGCGGCAGACGCCCATTACCTGCGCCAGAATGGACAGATTTATCGGGCAGAGCTTAACGGCCCTTGTCGAGGGGCCTGTTGCCGGTGAAAACGGCTTATACCTCGCCCGTCTCTTCTGCCACGCCCCCGAAATTGACGGCGCGGCCGTCATAGAAAGCTCCGCAAATCTGCCGGCGGGCAGTTTTGTCCGATGCAAGGTAACGGGACGTTCCGGCTTCGACCTGCTCCTACAACCAGCCGGATAATGAGCAATGAGGGATGCGGGCGG
>JAIRSQ010000152.1 GCA_031255395.1 Spirochaetaceae bacterium
CTGTGCCCTTCGCCTAGGACGGCGGCGGCGCATCTTGCCGCGTCCGTGATGACAAAACCCTGCAAATCTATCACGCCGCGCCGCAGCAAGGGCGGGGCAAGCGGGACGCTGGGGCCGGCGAGGATTATACCGCAATGGCGGGAAAGTTCCAAAAGGCGCGGCAATGTCTTGTTAATAAGCGTTACGCCGGTCGCAAAAACATAGTCCTGCTCCAGCAACAGGTATTCACAGGCGGAATCGGGAAAATCATTTTCTATAGGGCGCCTTTCCAGAATTGACAGATCGCAAATATCCCCGATTTTATTTTCAAGATACGGGAAATGTCCGATCACGGCGACTTTTTTGCCTGCAACCCGTTTCCGCCAAAAGCTGAACGAATCGTTATCCCCTATGTCTAGCGATAAAGTCGCCGCTTTTTGCTCCGGAGAGTTCCACAAAGCGTTTATCGCGGCAATGCCCAAAGCCGCTTCTTCGAAATTCCACGATTTCGAGAAAGCGGCAAGCTCGCGCAAACTCATGCCGGCCATATTCTTTGTCAATTTCCGCGGACGCGTCGGCTTGTCCAGTGTCATGGCAAGCCCCGCCCCGCCGCCGTCCGCGCGGACAAATGTCCAGTATTTGCCCGTTACCGCCTCAGCCACGCGGCGTTCCGCCGGTATGGCCTCAATCAATTCATCATACAGTTTCCACACAAGAGCCTCCGCGCGTTTTAGTGTCTAAGGCAGTATACCAAAGCGAAATTCTTTTGTGAAGCCGCCGATTATTATTGATGAAACATTCGTATCATGGTATTGTTTTATAAACTAATTACAATAGAAGGAAATATGCGACCAATTAAAAAATTGCTTTTGTTGCCGCCTTATTTGCGGGGGCGAAAAAGGCTTGACCTTGTTTTGGGTTTCATACTAGGATAAGGACAGCCGAGCGGCGTATATCGCGTAAGTCCAGGCGGACCTGTGCGATATACGCCGTTTTTTTATACGGCCATATTAACGCGAAACGTTGCTGTTTTAAAAGGATGAACCGTCATGGAATATGAATTGATACATGAAATAGTAAATCCCTGCGCCGGTGACAAGAGGCCGGAAGTGCTTGTCAGCGAGGTTGACACTGATGATTTAGACGCTTATGTCCGGCAAGTGTTTAGCGGGACTAACGCGTCGTTCAAAAAAAGCGAGAACGATTCCGGCTCCGCTGTGTACGAACTGGTAACGGACGGCCAGAAACACCGTTTGACATTTTCGCCGTAAAACGTCAAACGGTCGCGGCAAAAGGATTGTAAAAGCGGTTCCCGTCGCGGAATGTGGCCCACATTCCCAATCCAAACAGCAATAATGCCGCGATCAGAACAACGGCGTCGCGGCGCGAAAACGGGCGGTATGAATACCATGTGCGTTTTTTATATTTACCAAACCCGCGCAATTCCATTGCGCGGGTAATCGTGTCAATGCGGTCAATTGATGAAAAAATAAGCGGCAATAAAATAGCGGCAGAGCCTTTTAGACGCGCCGGCAAGGACGCTTTGCGGGAAAGCTCGACGCCGCGCGCCTGCTGCGCCTTGGAAATATGCTGAAAATCCTTTTGCACATCGGGGATGTACCGCAGACTCAGGCTGACGGCGTAGGCAATCGAATACGGCACGCCGATTCTGTTCAAGGATGACGCAAACTCGCTCGTGTGCGTGGTAACTATAAGCAGAATCGCGGCGGGAACTATCATGCAGTATTTTAAAAGCATATTGAACAAGTAAAACAGTTCTTCCAGCGTCAGCGTGAAATGTCCGTTTCCGTTCCAAATGACGTTGCGGGTTCCGTAAACCTGAACGCCGTGTTCCGGAGCGAACAGATAAACTGCCGTCAAATTGAATATCATAAAAAGAATCAGCGCCTTAAAAATAAAAGACGTTTCGTTTATTTTTGTCTTGGAAACGGCAAAAGCCGCGATGCCGAGCGCCGCCATCACAATCATCAGTGGCGTATCGTAACTCGCCATCGCGAGTATCGACCAGAGTAAAAACACGATGAGTTTGACGGCTCCAGAGACAGCGTGAATCGGCGATTCGCGCTCAATATATTCAAGCATGAATCGGCCCATCAGTTTATCCGTCCGTACGCGCGCTCGCCGCGCCGGCTGTTTTCAAATTCGATAAAATGCCTGACAAACCCTTGCGGATTTTCAATTCCGGCGCGGAGGGCAAGTTCGTAAAGAGAAGTCTGTTTAAGGTGGGCGGCTTCGACGACAGCATCGTCAGTCAGAATGTCCGCTGGCGCGCCGTCCGCTATCAGCTTCCCTCCGGAAAAAACAAGCGCGCGCTCAGTGTATTCAAGCATCAAATGCATATCGTGTGTAATCATCATCAACGTCAGCCCGGCCTGTCTGTTCAAGCCGCGAAGAAATTCCATTATTTCGGAATAATGCCTGAAATCCTGTCCAGCGGTGGGTTCGTCCAGAATCAAGATGCCGGGGCCGACAGACAAAATTGACGCGATGGTCAGCCGCTTCTTTTGCCCAAAACTAAGAGCGCTTACAGGCCAGTTCCTAAACGGGTACAGGCCGCAAATCTTTAACGTTTCGTTTACGCGCTCCGTAACCTCCGCTTCGGCAACGCCGCGCATCCGCAGGGCGAAGGCCGTTTCGTCAAAAACTATCGGAAATGAAATCATCTGATTGGGGTTTTGCATCACATACCCGATGTTTTCAGCGCGCTCTTTGATGGAATCCCCTGTAATGTCCTTTTCCCCAAGAAAAATACTGCCGCTTTCAGGCCGGTAAAAGCCCGCGATGAGCTGCGCAAGCGTCGATTTCCCGGCCCCGTTCTGTCCGGCAACGCCGACACGCTCGCCCTTGGCGACCGAAAACGATATACCTTCAAGGGCGGGAGCGTCGTCCTGACGGTACCGAAAACACAAATTTTGCACCGAAAGGGACGTTGCCTCGCGAGGTTTCCGGCACTCGTCGGGTAGCGCGGCGTCCCATTCCCTCAATTTTTCAGCGTCAAACCTCAACAAGTCAAGATTGTCCGGACGCTGTTCGGCGCATACCGGAATGCCGGCGTAACGGAGAGCGCTGACATACAGCGGCTCCCGGATGCCGGTCTTTGCCAAAAGACCTGAGGCAAGCATTTCGGCGGGCGGAAGGCAGGCTATAATAGTCCCGCGGTCGATGAGAGCCACGCGGTCTATATTTCGGTGCAGCGCGTCTTCGAGTCTGTGCTCCACTAGGACAACGGTTTTTCCGGTTTCGCGGTGCAGCGTATCTATAAGTTCTATCGCGTGTTTTCCGGTTTCGGGGTCAAGGTTTGCAAGCGGTTCGTCAAACAGCAGTATATCGACGTCATCCATCAAAATTCCCGCCATAGACACCCGCTGTTTCTGCCCGCCGGAAAGGGTTTGCGGCGATTTATCAAGATGCTGTTCTATCCGCGTAAGTTTTGCCGCTTCCAGCACGCGCTTTTTCATTTCTTCGGGCGGGATACAGTCATTTTCCGCGGCAAACGCTATATCCTCCCCCGCGCTAAGCCCGACAAACTGTCCGTCCGTGTCTTGCAACACAGTGCCGGCTATCTTTGAAATATTGGATATGCCAAGAGGAAACGCGTCTTTGCCGTTAAGCGAAAACCTGCCGGACGCCTGTCCGGGGAAGGCATGGGGAATCAAACCGTTTATGCAGTGTACAAGCGTGGTTTTGCCGGAACCGGACGGCCCGGCAATAAGGATTTTTTCGCCGCGCCGGATAGACAAACAAATATCGCGTAAGGCAGGTTCGCTCTGACTCTTGTATCGAAATGAAAATTTGTCAAAAAAAATAGCGTTGCCGGACGGATTCTCAGGCATCTTCGCGCAGACTGCCCGCTTTTACCCGCGTCCGCGAAAATCCGATAGCGAGAAGCGTACCAAGTATCAGAACGACTCCGCTGTTCAAAACAGCGGCGGTTACGCCCTGTAAATACACTTTATTTGCCGGTTCCTGATAAATCATAATGTCCAGCGTGGGCGCGATGACTACCCCCGCTAGGGCGTTTGCCAAAATCTGACTTATGTTAAAAATTATCGCAGCTTTTACGCCGAATCCGCCGTCTTCAATCCTGTACGCCTTCCAAAACGCCCCGGTAATCAGTCCGTAGATAGCGTCAGCGATTACCCAGCTCCACCAAACGCCGCCCCATGTAAGATCGGTCAGCGTATGCCCGATAAAACCGATAAGAAGCCCCGCGAGAGGTCCGAATATCGCCGCAAACAGAGTCAAAATAGCGGAAGCGAGGTTTAGGTTCGTGTTAGGCATTCCGGACGGAATCGCGACAAAACGCATAAGCACAAACATGATAGCGCTGCCGATTCCGGCGGCAACCACCGTCCTTACCGAAATCCGCTTTCTCTTAATACGCATGATACAACCTCCAAAAACAAACGGCCCGCATGGAAACGCTACCAAACTCGCGGCTGAATATCAAAACTCGCCACAAACAATATAGCGTATACAGCGGGTCTCTTACAATCCGCGATTCCCGCTATAGCAACGGCTACAGGTTTTCAAAATCTGAGTTGCCTTCCATGAATTCTGGAAAAGTAAAGACGATGACACCGGATTTGCGTACCCGCATTTCGGCGTGTCCGTCAATCGTCATCTTTTCAAGGCGCTTCCGCGCCGTATCCAGCGACACGTTCCCTTCAACCACAACTTCGGAGGGTGTCACAACGCCGCCGTTTTTTCGCGCAAGTTTAAGTATTATTCTGTCGAGGTTTTCGTCATCGCGAACTATGCGCGAACTGCCATCGTTCACATAACGCCAATTTCCAGTGTTCTCGCCCATGTCAATGTTGACAACCGTCTGCCTTGCGTTCGCTATGTCAACCTGACTGCCAAGCGTAAAAAGATCGTACAGCGAACCGATTCCCATGAGGCCGCCGGTGAACATCCACAGCAACGCCGATAACGGTTTGCCAAGATAGAACCGGTGAAACCCCAGCATGCCGAAACCGGACAGCAACCACAATAAATACGCCAAACCTTTGCTATACATAAACGTAACCGTATTTTACAGGGATTCGCCTATCAAAGCAAGGT
>JAIRSQ010000090.1 GCA_031255395.1 Spirochaetaceae bacterium
GGGAAACAAACATATCGGGAGTTTCTTCGTTTGAAGATCTGCCCGCCAAGGCAAAAGAATACATCGCCTTCATTGAAGACTTCTGCGAAACCCGCGTCGGCATAATTTCAGTAGGCTGCAGACGCGACGAAACGATAGTCCGCGAGGATGTCTGGTAACTTATAACCGCGCCCGGCAGGGCTTGGCGCATTACCCGGCTCCGCGGCGGAGAGGGTTTCGTCCTCGGCGGCCACAGTGATATAGCTTCGTATCATCCCCATCCAGCAGGAATAGACAAACCTGCCCGCCCGTTCGGGCATGAACTCGATCACGTTCCTGCCCGTCTTGAACCGGTATTCTATGCCGTATTCGCGGATGATCATCCGGTTGACGCTCCCTGCGGGAGCGTCAATGATCCATCGCACCGGCAACCCCTGCCTGACGACGATCGCCGGGTAGCGTCCGCCGGACAGCACGGAGCTGACTGTCTGCACGCCGTTTTCTATCTTAGGCAGAGCCGCCGCTTTGTCAATCCGGGCCGGTCTCAAGGCCGACTTCCTTTCCGCCACTAAAACGTCCCCCGCAAAATCTAAGCTCAGGCCTGACAGGTTCAGGCCGTAACCGAACATCAGCATTCCCATCACCGTTACCAGCGCTGCGCCGGCCCGCGTTACGCGGCGGGCGAAGGCGGGGCCTACCGCGGCGCCGCTTAGGAGCGAACTCAATGCCCCGGCTCCAAACATCAGCGGGACGGTTCCCGCGCTGACAAGGCACATTGACGGCGCGCCCGCGCACGCGTTGCCCGTCGAACGGGCGTACAACTGCATCGCCTGCAACGGGCCGCAAGGCATTAGCCCGTTAAGCAGCCCGACAGCCAGCGGATTCTTGCCTGCGGCCTTCCGTTCGTCGATTTTTCGGGCAAAAATCTTGGGAAGGCGCGGGGTAAACCGCCGCAACGCGGGGAAAAATCCAAGCATGCTTATCCCCATGACAACCATGAAGACTCCGGCGACAAGCTGGACAATTCCGGCCAGACCCGCGGGAACGCTTGCCACCGACCCGGCGGCACCGGCAATCCCGCCAATCGCCGTGTAAGACGCTACCCGTCCCGCGTTGTACAGCATGGCGGAGCGCGGCAGCCTCGCGTTCCCTTTGCTGGCGGCGCCGGACACTCCCCCGTCGGCGGACATACACTGCGAGATGTTGATTCCCCCGCACATCGCGGCGCAGTGGAAGGAAGTAAGAAGGCCGATGACAAACAGCATTCCATAGCTCATCCCCTCTTCCGCGACAGGGAACGCCGACATTCCCGGCCCCAGCTTCCGCATCAACGCGAACAACGCGAGTATCAAAACCAGCGTTCCCGCCGCCTCCAGAGCGGGCGTCCTCTCTCCGTCATGCCGCGCCGTATAACCCAGCTTCTTTACGATGCCGGCAATCTCGTCCGCCGTGATCGCGTCCTCGTCATAGGCAACGCGCGCCGTTCCCTTGTTAAAATCCACAGTCGCGCCGGATATTCCGGCAGCGCCTTTCAGCGCGCGCTCAATCGTTTTTCGGCAACGAACACAGGTCATGCCGCCGATGCGAAAAGTTTCATTTTTCATAAGCGGATAAAATTTTATCATGCGATTGTGTCAGAATTATGCCTGACAGCGTACGTTTCCGCCGGTTCTTGTGATATTTTACCGCTGGTCGAGACGGCTTAGAGCGAGACGGGCGTCGACGTTTTCACTGTCGAATGACAGCGCCCGTTCAAGATCGTTACGGACAGCCTCCTTGCTCTCGCCCAGAATACGCCTGCAACGGGCCATCTTTAGATAAAGCCGCGCTGCCTGAACGCGAAGAGCGGCATCGGGACTGTCGGGAATCAGGGCGGCGGCTTCCGCGTAATAACGCAAAGCGGCGGCGTACTCGCGACTGGAGTCCGAGAGAAGGCCCAGATTGGCCGGACGCTGCCATGACGGGTGTCCGTCAAGGCCTTCTAGCATCGCCGCCGCCTCGCCGATGTTCCCCTGACGCGCAAGGCTCAGCGCCTTATGGAAAGACATATACGGACTTTCCGCCTCGTTTTGCGCCGCAAGACGCGTCAGCGCGTCAAGGTCGTCGTAATGCCGCTGTCGCTCGAAATACCACGCTGCCCACCGGTAAAGCCGGCTGTCGTCCGGATGGCGGTTCAGCAACAGCCATACATCGGCGGCGGCGCGTCCGGGCAACGCGGCTCGGCGGACGCGTTCCATATCAAGCAGCGGTTCCCGCGTCGCGAGGGGATGCTCGAAAAGGACAGCCTTGGCCCTGTCATCCGGCAGAAGGCGGGTGTACAGTATGAGGGCGGGAACAGCGACACCGCCGGCATCTCCGCTTGAAAGCAGTTGTTCCAGATACTGAATTTTTTCTGAGTCTTCGCCGGCGGTCGCCGCTAAATTGAACAGAAGCCTTGAACGCGTCGCGTTTTCCGCCGTCCATCCGGCGTTATTCGATTCCTTTGCAAGCAGCAGCCACAGGTTTCGGGCGTTTTCGAAGCTGCCTGCGAGGTAAAGCGCCGATGCGACGCGGACAAGGTTTTGCTCGCCGCCCGCCTGCGCCCAAATTTCGGCGGCAAGTTGCGGACTCGCAAAATCGTACGAATAATCGGCGATAAACGCGCGGGTTTTAGGCAAAACCGCCTTTCGCGGCTCAAGCCGCGAAAGGGCGGACGCCGCCCCGTCCCCGCCTTTCACGATACTCACGAGAGCGGCGTCAACAAGCATGGACTCGCTGACAGCTACGGCGTCCGCGGCCAGC
>JAIRSQ010000114.1 GCA_031255395.1 Spirochaetaceae bacterium
CTCATAAATGCAAAATTAAATGTAAAATCGCCGGTTATTGAAAAATTGTGCTTGACAGGCCCGGTTTTGTGCGCCATAATGATAGTTAAATAATTCTACGTCTATTAAGGAGATAAAAATGACAGGAGATGGTGTTAAGAAATTTATCGGTTCGGACATCGAGATCGCGCAGGCGGTGTATCCCGAACACGCGGACAAGATTCAGGAAGTGGCAAAACGGGCGAATATTCCTGAAAAGTATCTGGAGCCTTACGGGTATTACAAGGCGAAAGTTGATTACAACTATCTTACCGACCACAAAAACGACCCGGACGGGAAGCTCATTCTGGTAACGGCGATTACCCCGACTCCGGCGGGCGAAGGGAAGACGACGACGACGGTCGGTGTTGCGGACGGGCTCAAGCGGCTGGGCAAAAGGGTCATGGTCGCGCTCCGCGAACCTTCTCTGGGTCCGGTTTTCGGGGTCAAAGGCGGCGCGGCGGGCGGCGGCTGGGCGCAAGTCATCCCGATGGAAGACATCAACCTGCATTTCACCGGCGACTTCCACGCGATCGGCGCGGCGAACAACTTGCTCGCGGCGATGATCGATAATCATATCTACCAAGGGAACAAACTGAATATTGATCCGCGCAAGATCATCTGGCGTCGTTGCGTGGATATGAATGACCGGCAACTCCGCTTCATCGTGGACGGGCTAGGCGGCAAGGCGAACGGCGCGTCCCGCGAAGACGGCTATGACATCACGGTCGCTTCCGAGATCATGGCGGTTCTTTGCCTCTCGTCCAGTATCAACGACCTTAAAGAGCGGCTGGGCCGCATCATCGTGGGGTATACTTACGGCAAGCAGTCGGACGGCAGTGAAAAGCCGGTAACCGCGTCCCAGCTCAACGCGCAGGGCGCTATGGCGGCGCTTCTCAAAGACGCGCTCAAGCCCAACCTTGTGCAGACGCTGGAAGGTACGCCGGCGTTTATTCACGGCGGGCCTTTTGCCAACATCGCCCACGGTTGTAATTCGATAATGGCGACACGGCTCGCGCTCAAGTTGGGCGATTATGTCGTTACGGAAGGCGGTTTCGGCGCGGATCTCGGGGCGGAGAAGTTTCTCGACATCAAATGCCGTTTTGCCGGCCTCAAGCCGAACGCCGTCGTTATCGTGGCGACCGTGCGCGCGCTCAAGCATCACGGCGGGGTGGCCAAAGCCGACCTTAATAAGGAAGACCTTGATGCGCTCAAGAAGGGGTTGCCGAACCTGCTCCAGCACATTGAGAACGTTACCACCGTGTTCAATCTGCCGGCGGTTGTCGCGCTCAACGCTTTCCCGACCGACACCAAGGCCGAGCTTGAGCTTGTCGAAAAGATGGCTAAGGAAAAGGGTGCAAACGTTGTGCTTTCCGAAGTGTGGGCAAAGGGCGGCGAAGGCGGCGTGAAGCTGGCCGAAGAAGTGGTGCGTCTGGCCGAACAGCCGAACAAGTTCACCTACAGCTATGATGAAAAAGCGTCCATCAAGGACAAGATCGAGGCGATTGCGAAAAAGATCTACCACGCGGACAACGTGAACATTTTACCGAATGCGCAGAAGCAAATTGCCCAGCTCGAAAAACTCGGTATGGACAAGGTGCCGATCTGTATGGCCAAGACGCAATACAGCTTCTCGGATGATCAGACTTTGCGCGGCGCGCCGCGCGGCTGGACGCTTACGGTTCGCAACATCAAGATTTCCGCCGGCGCGGGCTTCATAGTCGCGCTTACGGGCGAGATCATGACGATGCCCGGTCTTCCGCCTGTGCCGTCCGCCGAAAAGATCGATGTTGACAACACAGGCAAGATCTCCGGCCTGTTCTAGGCTGTAACTGCCCTAGGCGCGGCCGCCAAACGGCCCGTCGAAAGTCAAAAAGCCCTTCCCAACAGCGTTGGGAAGGGCTTTTTTATTCGCAGTGGAGTTTAATACCCCGCCGCTTGCGGCGGGAAGGTTCATGTCCGCGTTACAATAAGCCGTATTACCGTTCCGGAAACGTATCGAAACCCAGTTTTTTTAGGCCGGACATGGCGTTTTTAATGTCGTCTTCGTTGGGTATCGAAACGAACACGGTCCAATAATCAGCGCCGTTCACGGAACGGCACTTAATATCGGCATCGTATCCGGCATCTTTCAGGCGTGCGGCCTGTAAAACGGCGTTTTTCCGCTCCCTGTACAGGCCGGCTTGCAGAGCGCGGGCGGGGCGGGGCGGGGGAGACTCGGCCTTAGCGGGCGGCGCGATGACGGCGGACGCTTCGTCTCTGCCGGGAAACAACAGCCAGTACGCGGACGGCGTTACGGAAACAAATTTGGAAGCCCCGGCCGTGACTGCGCAGGCTTCGGGGCTGTCGGGAAATTCGTCAATAAGTTTTGACATGTACTCGCTCTTTCCGCCTGCCCGCCAGAGCGTGTAATAAATGGCCGGACGGAACGGCAAGTACGCGGGATCGACCGAGAGCCCGTAAAGCCCGTCAAAATTTCCTGAGTCAAAGGCTTCAATTTGAGCGTTCAAATACATGGCTCTTCTTAGAATGCCGGCGTTGTCCCGAACTGTCTGTATCAGCGTTTTAACGATGGAGGCGGCATCCTCCCAATTTCCCATAGAAACATAACAGACGGCCGCTTCCGCCAGCGCTCTGTCGTCCAGTTTTTCAGGGACGGCGTAGGCGGCGTTCTTCCACGCTTCCGCCGCTCCTTCAATATCTCCGGAAAGTTGCAGCAACTCCGCAAGCCGCGTATATGTGTCATGCCGCTTAGCCTTGTCAGTTGACGGCGTTTTGGCTTCCGCTTCAGTTGCGGCTAAAGCCTCCCGAATATCGCCGGAAATGAGCCGGGTTTTGACCTCGGCGGCGCCAGCCGGAATCGCTGCAAAGGCAGTTGCGGCAACCGTTGCAAAAATCGCAAAACATTCAGTTAAATCCATTGTGGTCCCGAAATCAGATGATCCCGCTCATTATTATCGGCATTTTTTATTGAATTCTTGCGACTATCAGGCCAATGCCGGACGCGAAGAAGGCTGTAAAACGTTCAAGCGTTTATCTCTTTTCCAAGAAGGCGGGCGCAGTTTCCGCCCAAAAACAGTTCCATCGCCGTTTGCGGCAGTCCGGTTTCGTTGATTTCTTTGATGTAGCGCGATAACGGGAGCAGCGGGTAGTCACTGCCAAACAGGATTTTTGTTTCAAGCCCCAGACTGAGCGCTGTCCGATATACGCGTTTGTCGTACAAGAAGGGCGAGGCTGCGCAGTCATAGTAAACGCGGGCGCATTTTTGGCGGAGTTCGGCCATCATTTCATAAAAAAACAGCCCTCCGCCCCAATGCGCGAGGATTATATCGTTGTCGGGGCTGTGTTCTATAAACTGTTCGAGTTGCCGTAGCGTCGTGTCCGTCTTGCCTGGATAGCTGTGTCCGACAGGCTCGTTGGCGTGGACAAGCATGGGCAGTCCTCGCTCGGCGCACAGTCCGGCGAGCGCCCTTGTCTCGCCCTTGTCGTGTATATTAAACCGCTGTCCGGACGGAAATATCTCGCCTACGCCTTTGAGTCCCGCATTGTGCGCCCGCTCGATCTCGGCCAACGCGCCCCGGCAGGCTGGCGGCACGGCGATGAATCCTGTAAGCCTTTCGGGAAAGGCTTTGACCTTTTCGATAACATAGTCGTTCACAGCGCGGCAAAGTCCCAAATCCTGAAACCCGAAGCCGAATATGACTGCCCGGTCAAAGCCCGCGCCGTTAAGTTCTGTTATGACCGCTTCTGCCGTGGCGAATTTGTTCTTCGGGTTTGCGGACAACAGCGCGAAGTACGGCTCTTTTGATGTATACCTGTCAAGATTGCAGGTTATTTCGGGGGGAGTTACATGGATGTGGGAGTCAAATTTCAACATCGCGTTTTACAGCAAGGTATATTTCTGCCGCGACAGCCTCCGCTGAGGCGAGAGCGGAGCGGATATTTCTAGCTGTTTCCGTAACGAAAACGCTGTCTTTGATACGTTTGAGGTTTGCGTGCACTGTAAGGCATGCGCCTCGCGCCGCCGCTTCAAGGCTTAGGGCGGCGATTCCCACATCGCTCGCTGTCGGCTGGTAATAGGCGGCAGAAAGTTCCCGCGCAAGGAGGAGCGCTCGCGACACGCCTTCCAGCGTCTCAAGCGGAGGTTTTAAGCAGCCGCGCAACGCCTCTCCGGCAGAGGGAGTTTTGGCTACGGCGGCAAAACGTCCGTAAGCCGCCGCGTCCTCGTCGGCAAGGCGCAGAAATAGGCGGCGCGCCTCGTCCGCATCGCTTGCTATGCGGACGAGGTCCAGTTTGCGCGCTGCAAATTCCGGCTTTCCCGCCGTTATGCGGGCAACCATGACTATAAAACTTGCCCCCAACGCAGCGCTCACTGCCGCTCCTGTCCCGCCTCCGGGCACAGGCGAATCTGACGCGACCGACAGGCTAAACTCTTCCACGCTTTGTTCCGCCAGCTTCATAATGGTATAGGATACGACAGCGGGTTTTGTATTTCAAGCACGCCGTTTGCTTGCCATCGCAAGCCCGGAGAGTGAAGCCATCAAGCGTAGGAGTAGCCCGGCAATGGATTGCTTCGCTCGGCAATTTGCCGCTCGCTCGCAATGAATGTCCGTAGGGGCCTGACCCCAAGGCCGACTTGTCCGCCCCCCCAGTAAAGCCGCTCTTCAGCCCCATCGCAGGGACGACTCGCAAGCCTCCGATCAATCCCTCATCCTTAGTTGCTCGTTTTCGGCAAGCGGACGCGTGCGCTCTTGACAGCGGGGGGCGGTTCATTCTAGGGTGATGGTAACAGGCGGCGTAGCTCAGTTGGCAGAGCACACGGCTCATATCCGTTAGGTCATTGGTTCAAGCCCAATCGCCGCTATTTTTGCGATGCCGTTTCAGACGGCAGGGCGTTTTATGCCGCCTTGCGGCCCTGTTTGGGAAGGCCGGGGACTGCTGTTTATTTTACGCTGCCTATGGTATGCTTAAAGCGTGAAAACCAAACAGCTTGACGCTTTTTTTCGCGATATTCTGAATTTGGATGACTTTGCCGGAGTCGATTCGTCATTGAACGGACTTCAGGTTGATAACGGCGGCGGCGGCGTGCGTAAAGTGGCGTTCGCTGTTGACGCCTGTCTCGAGACATTTAAGCGCGCCGCCGCTGGCGGCGCGGAGATGGTTTTCGTCCATCACGGGCTTTTTTGGGGAAATCCGCTGAGGATCGAGGGTATCTTGCGTTCCCGTCTGGACTTTCTGCTGAAACGCGACATAGCGCTGTACGCGGCGCATCTGCCGCTAGACCAAAATATTGAGGCCGGTAACAACGCCGCTCTTGCGGAATTGCTGGGTATCGAAGATCGGGTGCCGTTCGGACTGTACCGCGGGAAAAAGATAGGGTACAAGGGGCGGCTTCGTTGTCCGCTGACTATAGACGAGGCCGCGAGCCGAATCAGTTTTAACGGAACGCGGCCGCTGGCGGTTCACCCGTTCGGAAAGGCGGACAACGTTACCTGCGCGGTCGTTTCCGGCGGCGCGGCTATGGAGGCGGAGGAGGCCGTAGAGGAGGGCATAGACCTGTACGTTACCGGTGAAACCTCCCATTCAGTTTACCATACCGCGCTTGAAGGCAGGCTCAATATGATAGCGGGCGGGCATTACGCCACCGAAGTATGGGGCGTCCGCAAGATGATGGAAATTTGCAAGGAAAAATTAAACATAGAAACCGAATTCATTGACGTGCCTACCGGCTTGTAAAACCGGACAAAGGCAGCAAACCCCGCTCCGGGTTTTCGCGCCGGCGGGCAGGAGGAAAAATAATGGCCGCGAGCAATACAGGCGTTTTGAAAAAGGCGCTGCCGTTTTCTTTGACTGTTCTGATAGTTCTTGCCGATCAGATAACGAAGGCTTATATAGCGGATAATTGGCCGATAGGAACGATGATAACTGACGTTTTTAATAACGATCTGTTGCGTATATATCATGTGCGCAACAAGGTTATAGCGTTTAGTCTGGGGACCGGACTGCCGGAAACCGTTCGTCCGCTACTGTTTATAATTCTTCCCGTCGCCGTTTTAGGTTTCCTGTGTTTTTTTTACTGGAAATCGGACGAGTTTGCTCCGTTGCAACGCTGGGCAATCGCGGGAATCGTAGGCGGCGGCGTTGGCAATTTGATAGACCGCGTATTCCGGCCCGAAGGCGTGGTCGATTTTATCAGCGTAAAGTTTTTCGGCATATTCGGTTTTGAACGCTGGCCTACATTCAATGTCGCGGATTCGTCTGTTGTTGTCTGCGTGCTGATATGGCTGGTCTCGATGTTCTTTAAGCCGTCTGACTGCGGCGCGAGCGGCGGCGAAAAAACGGAGGCGGCATGACAAAAAAAGCGAATACTATTCTTTTTATCATAGCTGCGACCGGCTTCAATATTATTCTTACCGGGTTAATATTTATCGTATTGTTTTTGTTCTTTTTTGTCGCGGTAAGGCCGTTTATCAGCGACAGTTACGTGGTGTTCGGCCTGCCTGTCATATTCATCATCGCTATATTTTTGTCGTTTGTTTTGTACCGCGCTGCGCTTAAACGGTTTTTTAAAAACATTGATATCGAAAGAGTTTTTGACACGTCGTTTTCGTTCAAAAAGAAACCGCCGGAGCCGGATGAAAGCCCGTAGCCGCCGCGTCTTAAACCGATGAGCGTCTTTTCAAAACTGCAGCCCGTTTTTATAATTCTATCGGCGTTTGCGGGTGTCTTGGCGGGAAAAATCGACGCGAACGCGGCCGGAAACGCCGCCGGCCTTATCGAGATCTTTTTAATGTCCATGCTTTTTTTTACGTTTTTGGGCGTCGACATAAAAGAGATTTCAAAATCGTTTATGGATTTAAGGTTTTCCGTTTCGGCGTTAGCGATTAATTTTTTATGGACGCCCGTCTTTGCGTTTCTTGCCGGAAAAATATTTTTGTCCGGACAGGCCGGCCTTCAAATCGGTTTTATCATGCTAATGGTAACGCCCTGCACGGACTGGTATTTGGTTTTTACCGGACTGGCAAACGGAAACGTAACGCTGGGGGCCTCTGTCCTGCCGCTAAATTTGATACTTCAGATAGTATTGATGCCCGTCTATTTGCTTGTTTTCATGGGTCAGGCCGTTGCATTCGATATTATGGCGATAACGCGAAGCATTATTCTTGTCCTTGCCGTTCCGCTTGTGTCCGCCCCCGTTGTTAAAGTCGCCGCTAAAAAAACGGGAAAGATGAATTTTTTCCGCAAAGTATTAAAAGAAGCTGACAATATTCAGTTTATACTGTTATGCTGCGCGATTGTCGCGATGTTTGCCTCGCAGGGCGCGGCACTGACGGCAAACATGGCTGTTTTCGTAAGGCTGCTGCCGCCGTTAATCGTTTTTTTTGTAACAAATTTCTTTTTGTCTTTCGGCGCGGGCAGGGCGCTGAAGATGGCTTTCATGGACATAATTCCGTTAGTGTTCACAACATCGGCAAGAAATTCGCCCGTATCTCTGGCAATAGCTGTAATGGCGTTTCCGGCCGAGCCTTTGATTTATTTGGCGCTGGTGGCGGGGCCGTTGATAGAACTGCCCGTTCTTGCGCTATATTCGGTAATATTAAAAAAAATGCATTCCGGGAGCGTTTCGGCATGACGGCGCGCGAAACCTTAAACGAAGCCCGCGTTTTTTTACGGGACGCCGGCATAGAAAGTTACGATATTGACGCCGCTTTGCTGCTTGCCAAGGTTCTGAATACGGACAGGACGCGGCTTTTTCTTGACGCGGAGAACGATGTGAAACAACGCGATTACGAAACGTATCAAGAACTGCTGGAGCGCCGCGCTAACCGGGAGTGCGTCGCCTGCATCACGAACAGCAAGGAATTCCGTTTTCTGGATTTTTATGTCGATAAAAACGCGCTCGTTCCGCGTCCAGATACGGAAACTCTTGTCGAAGCGGTTCTGCGTCGGATAGACGAAGTTGCGGAAACAAAAAAAGACATCAGCGTTCTTGACCTGTGCACGGGAAGCGGAGCGATCGCAGTTTCTCTTAAACATGAAAGGCCGTTTATAGAGATGCACGCCTCCGATATATCGGAGGCGGCGCTTGCCGTCGCTAAAAAAAACGCGAAAAGGTTTATTCCTCGCGAAGGCGTTAATTTTATACTGAGCGATGTTTTTGAAAATATTCACCGGCGTTTCGATATGATAGTTGCAAACGCGCCGTACATTCCAAGCGGCCTTATCGAAACGCTTCAAGACGAGGCTAGGAACGAACCCGTTATCGCGCTTGATGGCGGCGCGGACGGGCTTGAAATAATCAGGCGCGTTATAAGCGGCGCGGCGGCCTGCCTTTTGCCGGAAGGTTGCGTATTCCTCGAAGCCGACCCGGGACAGACGGGCGAGATAGCAAGGCTTTTTGAGTCCGCCGGATTTTGCGGCGTTGAAATAATCCGCGATCTGTCCGGAGCGAATAGGGTGACCGAGGCGCGTCTGCCGCTTTGACGAACCGGGGAATAGAGCCCTCATTTTGCCCGAAATCCAAAAAATTTAAATGACGGCTTGACAGAGGGAATTGCGGATGTGATAGTGTATGGGCTAGACGGGAGGGAAAGTTATGAAAAATCGCGCGTTCATTGGCGGGTTAATCGCTTTTTGTGTCTTTGCTTTGATTGTCGGCGGTATTGCAATTATTTACCGTAGCGAAAAAGACGGTGAAAGGCTGAAACTTGCGCGGGAGATAGCCAGTTATGGGCCGCGCAAGGGCGTGCCGCGTGAAATAGAGGACCTGAAGCGGGCGATAGCCGCCTACGAGAAACTGCAGGAGCAGCACGTCAGGGACGCTGCGCAGACCGGGGTTTACTGGAAGATACTTTCCACCCGTTTTCAGGACAAGGAGATGTATTTCGAGGCGGTGGACGCGCTTGAGCATGCGATCAGGATAACGCCGTCCGATGAGATGTTGCACTATCTTTTGGGTCTGAACGCCGCTTATGCCGCAAAGTCAGCGTACGACTACCGGGGAGAAGCGGCCGGCGGCGGGGTAACGCGGCGTTACTTAGATCTGGCGGAGGCCGCCTATCTCCGTTCTATAGAGCTTGCGCCCAAGTACAATCAGGCGCGTTTTGCCCTTGCCGTGCTGTACATCTACGAGCTTGACAGGCCGGAAGACGGTATAGAGCAGCTTGTGGCGTACATGGAAACGCGGTCCGGCGACGCGGACGCTATGTTTATGATGGCGCGGGCATTCTATATGCTGGGGCGGTTTCGCGAAGCGGTCGATTGGTATGATCGCGGGATCCCGCTTGTCAAGGATAACGCTAAGAAGGCCGAGGCCGAAGAAAACCGGCTGTACATACTGGGACTGACGCAAGGATAGCGGAAGGGATGTCGGCAGTGAGCGGAAGAGGGCTGCTCGACCTCGCGATAGCGCGGATTCCGGGGCTTCGTTCCGGCGACCGCGTGATTCTGTGCGGCAAATTCGATTCCGAAAGCGAGTTTGCCCGCCTTACGGCTCGGGATGTCGTGGAAATTTGCGCGAAAGGACGGGGAAAAGCGTTGGCCGGACGGCTTTTTGAAGATGAAACCGAGCACTGGAGCATGAAAACCGTCATTGAACAGGCGGAAAAGGACGCTGTCTTTATGGAAAGGCGCGGCATAAACTGGGTTTCCGTTGCGGAAAGCGCGTATCCGCCGCTTTTGCGCGAGATTTACGATCCGCCAGCCGTGCTGTTTTACCGGGGCGCGTTGCCGCCAATTGAAAGGCTGGCCGTAGCCGTTGTCGGCACGCGGAAACCTTGCGCGGCAGCGACGCGATGGGCTTACGATACGGCGCGGGACCTCGCTCTGGCGGGCGTAACCGTGGTTTCGGGGTTGGCGCTCGGCATAGACGCGATGGCTCACCGCGGTTGCGTTGACGCGTCCCGCTTAGATGAAACAGGATGCGCCGCCGCTCCCGCGCTGGCCGTCCTAGGATCGTCCGTCGACGAGGTTTACCCCGCGACTAACCGCTCTTTGGCGCGTCGCATTGTGGCGGAAGGCGGCGCGCTGTTAAGCGAGTATCCGCCGGGAACGCGCCCGGCAAAATGGAATTTTCCGGCGCGAAACAGGATAATTTCCGGGCTTTGCCGCTACGCCGTAATCGTCGAGGCCGGAAAAAAATCCGGGGCACTGATTACCGCCGCTTTCGTGCTTGAGCAGGGACGGGACCTGTATGTGGCCTGCGGCGCCGTTAACAGCGGCGACACTTTTAGCGGCGATATTTTTGGCAGCGACATTTTTGGCGAAGGTTGCGAAAGGCTTGCCGAAGACGGAGCGACGCTGGCGCGCGGCGCGGAGGACATACTGTTGGGAGGACTGTAAATGGGAGTAAAAACAACTAAAACCGCAAAAAAAACCAAAAAAGCGGCTGTAAAAAAGATCCTTGTAATAGTGGAATCGCCTGCCAAGGCTAAGACAATAGAAAAGTATCTTGGGCCGTCGTACAAGGTAAAGGCGTCGATGGGCCATCTGATCGACCTGCCAAAATCGCGGCTTGCCATCGACGTTGACAACAATTTCGAGCCGGAATACATAACCGTGCGCGGGCGGGCAAAGCTGCTTAAAGAACTGCAATCGGACGCGAAAAAATCGGGCGAGGTGTTGCTAGCGTCGGATAACGACCGCGAGGGCGAGGCGATAGCGTGGCATCTGCAAAAGGCGATAGCCGAAAAGAACAAGGATGTTCCGATTGCCCGCATCAGCTTTAACGAGATAACGCCGCAGGCGATAAAGGCTGCGGTCGCCGCGCCCGCCGTTATAGACGACGCTAAGGTAAACGCGCAGAAGGCTCGGCGGGTGCTGGACAGGCTAGTCGGCTACAACCTGTCGCCGTTGCTATGGAAGAAGGTCAAAAACGGACTTTCCGCGGGGCGCGTCCAGTCGGTGGCGCTACGCCTGATATGCGAGCGCGAGAAGGCGATCGAAGCTTTCACGCCGGAGGAATACTGGACGCTGGAAGCGGACTTTAAGGCGGGGAAAACGGTTTTTACCGCGTTGCTGGCCAGTTGGAAGGGCGAAAAACCCGCCCTGAACAACGAGACGGACGCCGAGGCGGTAATCGACGCTATAAAAGACGCCAGCTTTGCAGTGAAAGATGTCAGGGAAACGGACAGAGTCCTCCGTCCCCGCCCGCCCTTCACCACCTCTCAGCTTCAGCAGACTGCGGCCAACAGGCTTGGCTTTACAAGCAAGAAGACGATGCAAGTTGCCCAGCAGCTTTACGAGGGAGTCAGCGTCGGCGGTGCTCCGGTCGGGCTCATCACCTATATGCGAACCGATTCGACCCGCGTGTCCGCCGCTGCGGCAGAGGAGGCGCGGGATTGGATAGGCCGTAACCATCCGGCGGGGCTTCCTGAAAAATCCCCCGTCTATGCCTCCGGCAAGCAGGCGCAGGACGCTCACGAAGCGATCCGTCCCACATACGTCAAATACGCTCCCGACGATATAAAGGACAGCCTTTCCCGCGACCAACTCCGTCTGTACTCTATAATCTGGGAGCGGTTTGTCTCCAGTCAGATGAAAAGCGCCCTGACCCGCACGGTCAGCGCTGACATAGAGGCTGTCGCGGAAGACGGCTCTGCGGCGGTGTTCCGCGTTTCCGGTACCAGCGTCATTGAGCAGGGTTTCCTCGCGGTTCTAAAGACGCTTGCGGCAAAGGATGAAAAGGGCGGCTCCTTCCCGCCTATAAAGCGGGGCGATATTCTTAAACCGGAACGCTTTAAGCCCGAACAGCATTTTACGCAGGGGCCTGCACGCTTCACCGATGCGGGCATAGTCAAGACGCTGGAAGAAAAAGGAATTGGTCGCCCGTCAACTTACGCTCCGACAATATCCGTGCTACTCGACAGGGGCTATGTTACCCGTTCAAACAGACAGCTTGTTCCCTCCGCGCTTGGCAAGCTCATCAGCGACATGCTTGTTGAACATTTTGGCGATGTCGTGAACGCGAACTTTACTGCCGGCATGGAGACCGGACTTGACGAGGTGGAGGGCAGCGGGCGCGACTGGCCGGACATGATCCGCGATTTTTACAAGCCTTTCAAGATAAAGGTTGATGAGGTCGGCAAAAAGCTGGAGAGCATAAAAGGCAC
>JAIRSQ010000021.1 GCA_031255395.1 Spirochaetaceae bacterium
ATCCGCTTGCCTATACAAGGGACGGTTTTAATGAATACGGCGATTATATTAAGCACCTCAACGTGGAAGACCGGCACTTTGAATCGGCTACATCGGCTACATCGTCAATGGTTCTTCAAACGCAATATCTCGTGCGGTTTTTCCGCCTTGTCGAAATGTTTGCGAAACGTGGCATCCGTGTCCTAATAAGCTATCCCAGTTTAGAGGAATCTTTTTTTGCCGCATCGGAAGCCTTTATCCGCGAACTGGACGTGGCGCTCAGAGCGCACAAGGCCCTTACGGTTATTTCAAGCCCGGAGGACTACGCCTTTCCCAGTGACTGTTTTTACGACACCGGTTACCACCTTAATGCCAAGGGCCGGGAACTGCGCACCGCCCGCCTTATACGGGACCTTGAACGATATTTTCAGGATACGGCGGGGCGGGGGGGGGGGGGGTAGCCACCCAGCACTGAATTGCTCACGTCCACTATACGGATGGAGGTTTTGGCTTCCGCGCCAGTCGGTGGATGCCTTATTTCCTATGCCATCCCCTCCTTCCATGCCACCTACTTCGCAGGTGGAGCGGTCTTTCGCAATGACGGGGGCGAGACGGTGACCTTAATCATTGCGAGCACTTTTAAGCGAATTAATCCAGCACAGGAAATACTCGTCCGCAGATTTCATAGATTTAAGACCGGGCTTTGCCTTAGATCCGTGTAATCTGTGTAATCAGCGGACAGGCTTCGCTACGGTGCGGCCGTCTAAAAAAGCGAAAGGAGGCGAAGGCGGTTATTCGCGGCTGAAAGCGGCTACATATATACTATTCGGTAGGCGGCAAGGTCGCGGAAGCCGCAACGGGCGTACGCTTTGCGGGCGGCGGCGTTTTTGTTATTGACAAACAGGTTTACGCCCTTGTTTTCGGCGAGTAAAAGGCTGCTGAACACGGCGGTAAGGCAGGTGGCAACGCCGCGTCCGCGGTACTCCGGCAGGACATACACGCCGCCTATCTGGCAGCGGGAATACGATTCGGCGTTGGTATTTATCTTGGCCACGATGCGCCCGTCCATTGACGCAACGAGTATTTTCTCCGTTCCGATTATTCGCTCAAGGCTGTAGCGGCAAGAACGGGAGTCGAATATAGCGCCCGTAGGCAGGACTTCTTCCTTTTCGTAGGCGGCTTGCAACGGCAAAAGCTCGTCAATGTCGCCGCGCTCGGCGCGGCGAAAAACCAGACCGTCCGGCGCTTTCACGGACAGCGGCCGTTCTTCCAGCGTCATAAGGCGGAAATTCACGGTTTCGCGGCCGCTCACCCCTAAAGGCAGCAGCATACTTTCCAGCGTCTCCACTTCGAGCGCAAGCCCTTGCAGCGAGTATATAGCGATGTTCTTTAGTGCCCGTTCCAAAAAAAAGGGCGGCGTTATATCCGTTTTGCCGTTAAACACGGGAAACAGCGCTCCCCTGCTGTGCAGGAGCATCGCGCTTGCGCCCGCGCCGCCGGACGTGAACACCCACGCGTGATCCTTCACGAAATTCATGGTTCTAAAACGAGAGCAGGCCGCAACGTAGTATATCTCCTTCATTCTCAACAAAGTTTCCGGCCAAATACGCTCGATTTCGTGCGCTTTCCACCAGCGACAGAGGGGGAATCGTTCCATATATTTAATACTTATCGGCTGTTCAGCGTGAAAGGAACAGTGCCGTTAGCCGGAATCGTCCCAATAATCGCCGAAAATCCCGCCAACAGCGAATCGGTGGAACTGCCGTAAACGGCGATCGCCGCGTCCACCCACGGAACCTCGTTGATGTAGGCGGGGCTTAGCACGGACAGCACGATTACCTTCTTGCCGAGCGGACGCAGACTCTTTAGCGCTTCCACTCCCTCGCTGTCCGCAAGGTAGAAGATGATCGTATCCGAACGCGCCGCCCGCTCCATCATGTCGGCTGAAACCGGAACGCTGTACCAGTATGCGGACACATCGCTAAAATGCTTCCTGCCAAGTTCGAAAAAATCAAGATTCTGTCCGGCCAAAAACAGCCTGCCCGCCTTTTTGTCGGTGAGCGGCAGCAGTTCCCTGTTATTCTTGATCAGCGTAACGGAACGCGCCGCCAGTCCCCGGAAAAACGCCGCCCCTTCCCTGTCCGGCACATCGGTTTCCAGCCGCCTGACATCAGGAATGAACGGGACAGCGCCACTTCCCCGCAGGTATTTCAGCTTGACCGTCATCACGCGCCGCGCCGCCTCCCGCACCCTCAAATTGAAGTCCTTCTCCGTCCTCATGGCTCTAAGCAGGTTCACCCAGACGGGATCATCCGTTTCGGGCGTGCTACTCATCATGATGATGTCGTTTCCAGCCAGCAAAGCCTGCTTTGCGGCGAGCGACAGGCTGCCCGCGCTCATCGTCGCGCCGTTCATGATAAGGTCGTCCGTGATTACGAGTCCGTCGAAACCTATCCTGTTCCTTAGAACCTCGCCCAAAAACCACGGCGACAGCGAGGCCGGAAGGTTTGCGGATTCGGTATTCGGGAACGCGACATGCGCGCTCATCACGGCAGGCAGCCGTTCTTTCGCTATCATCCGGTACGGCACGAGTTCGCGGTTCCATAGCGCTTCGAAGGGAGCGTCCACGCTTGGCAGCACGCTGTGCGAATCGAGTGCCGTGTCCCCGTGTCCGGGAAAATGCTTGGCGGTCGGTATTACGCCCGCGGCAAGGAGGCCGCGCGCGAACGCTATCCCCATGATCCCCGCGTATTCGGGAAGATCTCCGAAAGAGCGCGGCCCTATCAGCACCGAGCTATGATTCGTGTACAAATCGACCGTCGGAGCAAAGTTCATGTTGATGCCTAAAGCCGAAAGTTCCCGCCCGATGTAGTAGCCCGAATAGTAAGCGTCCTCTGGAAAGCCGGACGCGCCTATCGCCATCGCTCCGGGAGTGTCGCTCGTGTCCCCTTTGACGTGACGCACCAGCCCGCCCTCCTGATCGGTGGCTACAAGCAACGGGATAGCCTGCGGATTCCGCCCCGCCAAACGCTGAAACAAGCCGATGTTAAGGGCAAGCTGCCGCGTGTCCGCAGTATTCCACCCGAAAACTTTGACCGAGCCTACCCGCCGTCCCGTTATCCATTCCTGTATCAGCCGGGAAGGCGTATCTCCGATGTCCCGCCAGCCAAGCATGAAGGTTTGAGCGAGCGCGTCCTCGTCGCTCATAGCTTCAACCAACGCGACGGCAAGGTTTTCCGCATCCCCGTCGTCAAAAAAATTGAGGGCAAAACCGCCTTCGGCCCCAAGCAGGCTGCCCGCAAGCGCGACAGCCCAAACAAGCCGCCGGACGCTGCATGTGTTTTTCATCAGCTTTTCCGTGTTTTTTCCAGATATTTTGCCGCGCTGTGCGCCGCGACAGCCCCGTCTCCAGCCGCCGTTACCACCTGCCGGAACGGGGACAAGCGAACGTCTCCAGCCGCGAAAATGCCGGGCGCGGCGGTCGCCATTCCTTGGTCCGTTACGATAAACAACGCGTCGTCCAAGACGGGCTTTATTTTAAGCTCCGCTGAGGCGGCAAGCTCGCTACGCGGCTCGATTCCGGCAAAAACGAACACGGCATCGGCGCTTTCCTCGCGTGTCGCTCCGCTTTTTTCGTCCCTAAGCGTGACAGCCTCGACTTTTTGGGATCCCTTTATCCCGATCAAGCCGGTTTCAAGGCTTATTTTTATTGCCGGATCGCGTAGCGCGCGGTCAGCGACAGCGCGTTGCGCCCTTAGAGCGGCGCGTCTGTGTACCAGACAGACAAACGGACTGAGCCGTGCCAAAAAACGAGCCTCGTCGCAGGCCGCGTCCCCGCCTCCCACGACAAAAATCTTTTTACCCTTGAAGAACGGCCCGTCGCAGGCGGCGCAGTACGAGACTCCGCGTCCGAAAAATTCCGCCTCGCCCGGCATGCCGAGCCGCCTGCGCCGCGCTCCCGCCGCAATTATCACCGCTCCGGCATATATAACGCCGCCAGCAGCGGCCAAAGAATCAGACGGCGTCCCGTCGTATTCGTCAACGGCGACCTTAAAACCGCCGTCCCCGTTTCCGGCAAGACTCAGCGCCGTTCCCGACAGGAATTCCGCGCCCGCCTCGACAGCCTGAAGCCGCATAGCTTCCGCCAGCACCGCGCCAGATTCCCCGCTTCCGCCAATTCCGGGGTAATTCTCCAGCCTGTCTATGTTGAGCATCTCCCCGCCAATCGAAGCGCCTTCAACCGCAAGAACGCTCAAACCCGCCCTCGCCCCGTACTGCGCCGCGCTAAGCCC
>JAIRSQ010000126.1 GCA_031255395.1 Spirochaetaceae bacterium
GCTCCGGTGTAAAGTATCGTTACCTTCCACGGCTCCGTCCTTGCCTTGTGCAGTTCCACCGCGTTATTCATCATATCTACCGTGATATCCGAATAGCGGGTGTAGTAATTTATGAAAAAATCCTTGATGATGTGCGATTTATAGCCTGTAAGCACGACAAATTCATTGAACCCCCAGTGCGAGAATATTTTCATTATGTGCCATAGCACCGGGCGTCCGCCTATCTCTACCATCGGTTTGGGGCGCATATCCGTTTCCTCCGACAGGCGGGTTCCACGCCCGCCTGCCAGTATCGCGACCCGCACCGGTTTATGCTCCCGCCGCCTTTATGACCGTCTGCCCCGCTCCGCTCCGTTTTTCCTTTTTGATACGCTTGTCCCAAAAGTCGGCAAAACCGCAGGCTATGAATATTGTGGAGTACACGCCAGAAACCATACCGACAAGCAACGCGAGCGCGAAATCCTTCATCGAACCTGACGTGAATATGTACAGCGAAAGAACGGCAAGCATTGTCGTCAGCGTGGTGATTATCGTGCGTCCCAACGTCTCGGTGATGGCGCGGTCGAGCAACATCGTAAAGCTGTCGTCCGGGTACAGCCGCCGCGTTTCGCGTATGCGGTCGAACACGACTATCGTGTCGTTTATCGAGTAGCCGAGTATCGTCAGTATTGCCGCTATCGTGGTCGTGTTAAATTCCATGCGTGTCCAAACGATAAAGCCCGTCATTATCAGCGCATCGTGCGCGATTGCGATGACAGCCCCTATCGCGAACTGCGGCTTAAACCTTACCGAAGCGTACACCAGTATCAAAATCAGCGTCAGTAACATCAACAGGCCAGCCTGCTCCGCCAGATGCTGGGAAAAGCGCGAGCCCACAAAGTCTGAGCGGGTTACCACAACCTCGCCGTCCCCGAAGGCCGCTTCGAGCGAGGCGGTTACCGTGTCCTGCCCGACGCCGATTCCCTCACCCGAATCCTCTACCCGTATAAGAAAATGACGGTCTGACGGAGCGCCCAGCACCTGCACGGATAGTCCCTCTATATCGGAAAGACTGTCCCGAACATCCGCAAGCTCAATTTCGGGGCTGCCCGGTTCAAGGTAGTGCACGACATAAGGCTCGTCGTTTATCTGCGGGTTTCCGTGAGCGTTCTGCAAGAACCATGCGGTTTCGATGCTACCCGGCGCGTCCGTTTCAACGTGGACCCCCGGCACCGTCTCTTCCAAGGCCAAGGCAAGGCTGTCAAGCGTTCTGTATTCGGAAAAATTGAAGGGATAAGTGGCACCCTCGGTGTCGGGGCCGGAAATCACGACCTCCATGCCGGTACGGGTGAACGAGACGGTCGCGTTGTCCTTGCCGTCATAAGTGACGGCAAAGGCTGTCGGGGCAAAACGCACTTCCTGAATAAGGCCTGCCTTGAAGTCGATGCCAAGGTTGAAGCCGTCCTTCGTTATGTAACCGGCGATGCCCCACGCTATCAAAACGAGCGAAAATATCGCCGCTCCAAAAAAATATCTTGAAAACCGTATAACGCGCTTCATTATTTGACCCTCCAGCTTATCGAAACCTTACTGCTGCCAAGCACGTCTGTACCAAAATCGAATATCAGGCGGGACACGAACAGCGCGGTGAATACGGACGAAAACACGCCTATCGCGAGGCTGACCGCGAACCCTTGAATCGGGCCGGAGCCAAGCTGGGACAGGAAGAGCGCCGCTATGAACGTGGTGATGTTCGCGTCCATGATTGCCCAGAACGCCTTGTTAAAGCCCGCTTCGACTGCGGCTTTGCGCGTCTTTTTCAATAGGAGTTCCTCTTTTATGCGTTCAAAAATGATGACGTTGGCATCGACTGCCATGCCGATGGTCAATATGAAGCCCGCTATGCTGGGCAGTGTAAGCGTAAAGTTGAACGCCGAAAGTATGCTGAACATGATGTATATGTTGAAAACCTGGGCGACCACCGCATTGATACCGGCGGCCTTGTAGAAAGCCAGCATGAACACCATGACCGCCCCCATGCCGCCCAACAGTGCGTACAGGCCGCGGTAAATCGTGTCCTCGCCCAAAGACGCGCCTATCGTCTGCTGGTTCGCCACCTCAAGCTCCACCGGCAACGCGGCGGAGCGCAGTATCATCGCGAGGTTGTTAGATTCTTCGGCGTCAAAGCCGGTCAGCCGTCCCGAGTCGCTTATCGCGCTCTGAATCGTGGCAACCGACCGCACTCTGTCGTCCAGTACCGTCGACAACTGTCGGCCTATGTTCGAGGATGTAAGTTTGTAGAATATGTCCGCGCCCTCAGAATCGAGCATGAAGTTGACCTCTGGCCTTCCATCAAGGTTGTCGCGCTCGACTCGTGCGTCCCTGATGTGGTTGCCGTCCAGCCCGACCTCTTTTTTAATCACCGTGTATCCGGTGAACTCGTCCAGCCCATACCTGTCCTTTGTGTACACGCCGCGCACGACGCAGTCGGCGGGGATTATCGACGGGTCCGCAAGGTTGCCCTGTCCGTCAAACGTTGTCTCGGGATGGTTCAGGTAGTAGCTGTTAAAGGCGGCATAAGCCTCGATGTCGACCATGTGAAAGGCCAGGCTGCCTTTGCCCATGATAATGTCGTTGATGCGTTCGGGGTCGGCAGTGCCGGGAATCTCTACATAGATTTGGTCCGTTCCCTGCCGACGTATCACGGGCTCAGTAAGGCCGAACCTGTCTATACGGTTGTTAAGCACTTCGAGTGCCTGGGCGAGGGCGACGTTACGCTCCTCTTCGCCAAGCGGACGCCCGAGCCTCTCCTCGTAAGCGGCCAGATTCGCCTGCAACACTATGGACAGTCCGCCCGACAGGTCAAGCCCAAGCTGGACGGCGTTCTTCTGCATATTCTTTAGCGCGAAAACCGAGTCTCGGTAATGATCCTCAAGGACGCCCCGCGCCTCGTTTCTGTCCGCAAAGACGTTTAGCACGGCAGCCGCGTCCCATTTTTCGGGGGCGGGCGCCTTTACCTTCCTGTTCACTTTTTTCGCTTCTTTAAGTAAAAAATCCAAACCGTCAGGCAGGTCGGCGCCTTCGCGGGCAACCGCTATTACGCGGTCAAGCTCGGTTACCGCCCTCCGCGAAGCGTAGTTTTTTATCTGCTCCCGCGATCCCAGCGCTATGATCTTGTCCTGGGCGGGCGTCAGAAAGTACCAGCGCGCTGTCGGCGCCAAAAACACGGCGCAAACGGCGACCGTCAGCAGGATTATGACGAACCTGTAACGCTTGCTCATGATGAGGTCTCGCCGGCCTCCGTTTCTTTGTCCCCTGCCTTTTTACTTTCGGTTTTTTTGTCTTCAATCGCTGCCTGTGCTTCCGGCTTCTCTTCCTTTGCTAATGAAGAAACCGAAGCTATCGCGCTGCGTGAAAACTCGATCTTTACGTTATCGTCCACTTTTACCAGCACCGAATTCTCTTTTACGCTCGAAATCGTGCCGTGCACACCGCCTATCGTAACGACTTTGTCGCCCTTCTTCAGCGCGCTCAGCATCTTCTGCGTCTCTTTCTGCTTCTTATTCTGCGGCCGGATTATCAGAAAGTAGAAAATCGCTATTATAATAATAAACGGAGCAAAACTTATAATCTGCTCCGGCCCGCTCGCGGGAGTCCCGCCTCCGCCTTGCGCCCCTCCCATCAACAGGGGCAAACTAAATAATTCCATACTTGACTTCCTTGTATATTAAACTGCCCCATTCTACCACAGCCCCGCCATTCATACAACCCAGCTATATAGATAGAGATATATGAATGAGCAATGAGGAATGAGCAATGAGCAATGGTGTCGATTTGAGGGTTGCGAGTTGGCTTTGCGAGCAGGCTGGGGAGTCTGTTTTACGAGGAGGCTGGCGAGGTGTCCGGAAGAGCGTCCTTGCGAGGGGCTGGCGAGTAGTCCGGCGAAGCAATCCAGTGCGAGCGGGCTGTGGAGTCGTCCGTGAAATAAGCTCTTTTCGTGATAGATGCTATGCAGTTTTGGTTTTTGGGCGCAACCCCGCATAGCGGGGTCGGGCTTTCCGCTTCAATTGCTACGCAATTTCCGCTTCAATCCCTTGCGCTTGGCTTACTGCGGCCTGGGTCCTGCAAAACTGCGGCCATGCCGGGCTTACGAATGAGGAATGAGCAATGGTGTCGATTTGAGGGTTGCGAGTTGGCTTTGCGAGCGGGCTGGGGGAGAGAGTTTTAAGAGAGGGCAAGCGAGGTGCCCGGGGAGCGTCCTTGCGAGGAGGCTGGCGAGGTGTCCGGGGAGTCGTCATTGCGAGCGTAACGAAGCCATCCAACACTGGAAATGCTTGTCCGCAGATTTCACAGATTATTCAAGAGCGATGTTTTGCCTCAAAATCGGCGTAATCAGTGTAATCTGCAGACCATAACAGTCCCGCGTTTAGCCGCGAATGACACGGACGACTCGCCAGCCCCCTCGTAAAGCTCACTCGCTAGCCTTATCGCAAGGACGACTCACAGCCGCCTGTCGGCGGCCATCGCTCATCACTCATTGCTCACTGCTCTGTCTGTCTTACTTTTTCGTTGTAAAAACAACCGAGCGGTGGTTGTCATGCTGTTATCATGGCTTGATGGCATAACGGAAGCGCGGTTGCTTCCGGCAGTAAGGAGGCTTGAATGGGCTTTGTTGTAAACCGGGAAACATTTAACAGGATTTTGGAAAAACTGG
>JAIRSQ010000127.1 GCA_031255395.1 Spirochaetaceae bacterium
AGCCCCGCCGCCGTTTCGATAGAATCAAACGACAGCGTTTTTTTGCGGTCATTGCTGTCCCGCGAATCCATGCTGTCCACAGACAGCGAGGGGCGGACGATTCTGCATTTGGCGGCGGCTGCCGGCAACGCGGGAGCGGTTACGCTCATCTTGAATGCCGCGGACAACGCTACCGAACAGGAAATCATAAACAAGCGGGACGCTAGGGGGCAGACTGCCCTTGATTACGCGTTCGCGCACCGCGATTCGCGCGCTCACGCGACAGTAGCAGAACTTCTGATTCAGGCGGGCGGCTTTTCGTCCGATCCGTTATTCCTGTATTTTGCGCCGGTGGTCCGGTCGCTGAATTTTAACCAGCGCGCGGCAGACGGCAATTCCTGCCTGCACTACACGGTGCGGGAAGGCTACCGCGGTTTCACGTACTACCTGCTGGATCACAGGGCCGATCCTAACATAAAAAATACCGCCGGAGACACGGCCGTGCACGAAGCGGCGCGCATAGGCGATTTGGAGATAATGGACGCCCTGCTCAGCAACGGGGCAAGCGTCAATATACAGGACGGACAGGGAAACACGGCCATGCATATAGCGATTCCGGTCGAAGAGCACAAGGCCATGCTGGATCTCCTTTTTGAGTACAGGGCTAATCCCAATCTGCGGGACAGGCGGGGAGAATCGCCGTTGCACATAGTTATCGGACTCAACAGGGGGCAGGACGTTCTTGAAACCCTGCTGGCAAACGGCGCGGACGTTTCCATACATAACATAGACGGCAAAACGCCGCTCTATCTCGCGGTGGAGGAAAACCGCGCCGCTCTATTGCCGCTTCTTATAAGACACAATTCAGACATTTTTGCAGTAACAAACGAGGGAAAAACGCCTTTCGGGCTGGCAATAAGCGGCAATAGAGAGGCTTTAAACTATCTTGTCACTAACGAAACCGTCCTGCAAAGCGATAACAATGGCAACACGCCCCTGATCGCGGCGGTACAGGCTGAGGGAAGCGCAGAAATTGTTCAGCGCATACTGGACAAAAACGCGCTCGTGAACGCCAGAAACCAGGAAGGGGACACGGCGCTTCACATAGCGGTTCGGCAAAACCTGCCCGCTGTTGGCGAATTGCTTGTAGCCCGCAATGCGGACGTATTCGCGCAGAACGCAAAGGGTGAAAGCCCGCTCTATCTTGCGTTTTACTCGCCAGGCGAAATTCGCGAATGGTTGCTAAACCCGATAGTCCTTACCGCGCGGGACGGACTGGGCAACACGATACTTCACCATGTTACTCAGTGGAAGCTTGATGCCGCCATAGCGCTTATCGCCTCGAAAGGCGCGTCGCTAGAGGCAGCCAACGTTACAGGCGAGACGCCGCTCTTCATTGCGGTAAAAATAGATTCAGCGTCAACAGTAAGGGCGTTGCTGAGAGCGGGCTCTTCGATAGCCGGGCGGGACGCTCTCGGCAATACCGCTTTGCATACTGCGGTGCGCTGGAACGCGCGAGCCGCCGCCGAAGCTCTTATTGACGCGAAAGCGGATATTAACGCTTTCAACCTGTACGGAAAAACGCCGTTGCATGACGCTGTGCGTCTGGGCGTTTTTGGCATGGAAACGCTTCTCGTTGAGAGTGGTGCCTATTTGGAAGCGCGAGATAAGGAAGGGAACACGCCGCTGATGGAGGCGACGCTTAAAGGCTCGTTCCGTTCTGCCGAACATCTTGTAAATAGCGGCGCGTCTGTTTCCACAAGGAACAATGACGGCGATACGCCCCTGCTGGTAGCCGTCGAAGAGGAACGCAGCGATCTTGTCGGCCTCCTGCTGGACAGAGGGGCGCATATCCACGCAAAGAACGCTAACGGGGACAGCCCGTTCACAGTGGCGCTTAGAACATCGCCCCGCATGATGCTCAGCCTTGTTACAAAGGGGCGGGATCAAACGGACGATGAGGGAAGAACTCCCCTGCACATAGCGCTGTTGTACAATATGTCCGAAACGGATATAAAAACGATTGCCGGATGGCTCGGGGAAGTGAACACTGTTGACATGGAAGGCCGGACAGCGCTTCGTTACGCCGTCGATCGCGACACTTGGAGCGCGGCGAGTTTTCTTGCGAACAACGGGGCGGATGTGTTTTCGATGGCGCGGGACGGCAAGACTCCGGCGGATGTCGTTCTTGCGGAGAATAACATGGACGCTGTGCGCGCCCTGTTCGGCGGGAACGCCATCAATGCCCGCGATTCCTCTGGAAACTCGATACTGCATTATGCCGCCCGCGCAGGTTCGGCTCCGATAGTGTCCCTGCTCATAGAACTTGGCGCGGACAGGTCTGCCCGGAATACGTCGGGCGACCGCCCTGTCGATATTGCCCAGCGCTGGAACAGGCTGGAAATATTGCCTATACTAAGATAGTCTGTGCGGAAGCTTTGTTTCCGCACGAAGGGACTGTCGCGTTAATACTTTTTTTGGAGGCAAAAAAATGAAGAAATGGGTTTGTGAAATATGCGGCTACGTTCACGAGGGCAACGAACCGCCCGCGGCCTGCCCGCTCTGCAACGCTCCAGCGTCAAAATTCAAGGAACAAAAACCGCTTGGAAACTGACGTTCCATGATCGTAATGAAATTTGGCGGAAGTTCGGTGGCTGATGCCGAACATATCCGCCATGTCGCGGAAATTGTGCGAGAACGGCTCGACAGAAAACCCGTTGTCACGCTTTCCGCAATGGGCGACACTACCGACATACTCATCGAGGCGGCGGAAAAGGCTCTCATCCTTGGGCCTTTGTCCGTCGAGCCTTCTCTTGAAAAGATAACCGCTCCGCACCTTGCCGCCGTGCAAGAGCTTGGACTGTCTAAGACTCTGTTGCCGGAACTGCGAGAACTGCTTGGCGAGCTTGGCAGTCTTCTTTCCGGCATTTCCCTGATCAAAGAATTGACCGCCAAGACCCG
This sequence comes from Spirochaetaceae bacterium, assembly GCA_031255395.1. GTDB lineage: Bacteria > Spirochaetota > Spirochaetia > Treponematales > Breznakiellaceae > JAIRMY01. The sequence goes on from JAIRSQ010000127.1 coordinate 2,941, forward strand.
CGACTATCTTGTTTCGTTTGGGGAACGGCTGTCGACGCGTATCGTTGCGCGGCACTTTCAAGCCGTCGGTATAAACGCCAGGGCACTGGACGCGTGGGACGCCGGGTTCATTTCAGATTCGGCATTTACCTTTGCCGAACTTCTGCCGGAAAGCTGGCTGTCGATTCCTAACGCGCTGACGCCCCTAGTCGAAGAAGGCGTTATTCCGATCGTTACGGGATACATCGCCAAGGACGCTTCGGGAGCGATAACGACTCTGGGGCGCGGAGGCTCGGATCTAAGCGCGACGATGATAGCGGCCGCTTGCCGGGCGGAGGAGGCTCAGGTTTGGAAGGATGTTGACGGCATACTGACCGCCGATCCCCGTATTGTGGAAAACGCCCGCCCTGTCAGCGCCGTTACATACGATGAGGCTGCGGAATTGGCGTTTTTCGGAGCGCAGGTGTTACACCCAAGAGCGATGCAGCCCTGCATCAAGACGGGCGTTCCCGTGCTTGTCAAGAATTCATACAACCCGGAAGCTCCGGGCAGCGTGATAAGCGCGTCCCTGCCGGACGGAGCGCGTCCGGTGCGGGCGATCACCACGCGGGGGAACGTTACGCTTGTGGACATAGTTTCCAGCCGCATGGTAGGGCAGTACGGCTTTTTGGAAAAAGTTTTTTCGTGCTTTGCCCGGCACAGAATTTCGATTGACATGGTCGCCACGAGCGAGGTTTCCGTGTCGCTCACATTGGACGAGGCGCATGATCTAAGCGCCGTAACGGAAGAACTCGCGCTAATTGCCGGCATCGAAGTGAAGACCAAAAAGGCCATCGTAACCATAATCGGACTTGTCGGACGCTCCTCCGAAATTCTTGAAAACGCCTTCGCCGTATGCTCGGAACTGGGCGTGCAGGTGCAGATGCTGTCGCAGGGAGCAAGCAAGGTGAACATCAGCTTTGTCGTTGACGGCGCCGAGGCGGCGACAGCGGTGCGCGGCCTGCATAAAAAGTTCTTCGAGAACGAAAGTTGAGCAGTTTCCAAAATCGCGATTTTGGAAACTGCTTTGCCGCTTTTGTTTGCCTGCTGCTTGCCCAACTCGCCGCCTCGTGCTTGGCAGTCTCGCGGCGCGAAGCGCTTCCGTACGCTAAACCGCCCGTTGAAAAGAACCGTATCGCGGAAATACTTGATTATCAGAACAGCGGCGCGGGACTTGCGGGCTGGGCGGCGGCTTATATGGACGGTGGCATTACCGCGCTTGAAAAAATGGACGAATTTGCTTCCTGCTATGCGTTTGTGGCGGAACAGTCCTCTCCAAATCTCGACACGCTGCTGCTGTGGGGCGAGAATTTTAACGTCGAGATAGATTTTCCGCAGTTGGTGTTCTTGCGCGCCTATCGGCGTTTGACGGACAATCTTTCAATAAACCCTGACGAGACGTACGGCAGTTTTTTTGAGACATTTATGAAGCGGATGGCGGCGCTACGCTGGCCGGAAGCGCGTCAGTACGCTTCTACATGGCTGCTCGCGCGCTATTTGCCGTCATCGCCCGATGTTTCGGAGTTGTCAGAACCCCAGCCGCCGGACGCGGACGAAACTGCCGATTCGAACCGTTACATATATCTGATTCTTAACATCATAGAAAAAGCGGACCTCGAGAACGGCATAGCGCCGTTGCTGGACGATTTTGACGGAACCCTGCCGCGCGATCAGGCGCAGGCGGTCAACTCCGTTAGAGCCCGTTTTTTTGACGGATTCTGACCCGCCGCCGGATTTTAAGCCCAGTTTCCGCGGCGAAGCGGCGTTGTTTATTTGCGGCGGGGAGGCCTATTGCGCCGTTGACCGGATTTTTTATCGATTGTATAGTTTGAGCCAGCAAGGGCGGCATATTGAAAGCGTTGCGGTTCTGTTTCTCCTTAATCTTGGTTCTCGGTCTTGCCGGATGCGCGTTTCAGCGCAATGGAGACGCCGTAATTCCCGATGAACGGGCCGGGCCTAGCCTTGTCATCTATTTTGCGGAGGACGGCAATGCCCGGCGGGCGGCGCGGGCCGTCGCCCGAAAGACAGGCGGCGAGCTGTTCGACATACGCGGCAAAAAACCGTTGCCCGACCTGCGCGGCTACGATACATTCTTTGTGACGGCGTCCCTTGAAGGCGGACGCATACCCGCGCCGCTTAAAGAATTCCTTGAACGGACAGATTTTATAGACGGCAGAGTTGTCCCGTTCTGGACAAGCCGTAACGCGGCGGATTCAGGGCTGGCGGAGACTCTGAACGGGGAATTCGAGCGGATCGCGCGGGGAGCGCGGTTACTTCCTGCCGGAGGCGTCCTGTTTGCCGGACGGGTAAAGGCAAAAGACGCCGATAAAGCGTCGGAGCTTAAAGCGGAGGCCGCTCTTAACGAGCTTGGGTTGCGCCGCGCCGCCGGAGGGGACAGGGCGGAGGACATGGCAAAGCTGTTCGCGGCGGCTTACGGCGGACGTTTCGGCCCGGCGGTCTTTCAGGACGGAGACTGGACGCTGGAGATGGACGGAGCGCGCTGGTACTACGCCCAAGGCAGGTTCCTAACAAAGGAGGACGCCGAGCGGACGGAAGATTTTCGCCCACAGTTCCTGTACCGCTATATGGCGGAGTCCTCGGCGGAAGCTTCTGAATCGAATCCGTGGCGGGACACGGCCAATCAAATTATTTCCCGCAGAGCGCATTCCGGTTCCTACAGCCTGTACCGCCAAACAATAAACCCTGGCGCGGTTCGTTCCCCGTTTTTTGACGCGCTCTGGCGGTCCCGCACGAGAGGGGAGGCTTACGCTCATCAAAAATGGATAGATTTTCTTGGGCGTAAGGTACAGGTACACGAGGACATTGTCACGCCGCTGGGACGGGCGGAGGCGCGGATTCAGGAAGCGGCGAAAAACGACCCGAAAATTCCGGAATGGCTAGGCAAGCTGGACAGCGTTACAGGATGGAACTGGCGGAATGTCGCCGGTAGCGCAAGCCGCAGTTTTCACGCTTACGGGGCGGCGGTAGATTTGCTGATGAAGGCGGAGGCGGGCATGGAAACGTACTGGCAGTGGACGGCGGCCAAAGGCATCGACTGGCGCGCTGTACCCGCCGAAAAACGGCAGAATCCGCCTCTCGCCGTGATTCGCGCCTTCGAGGATCAGGGCTTCATCTGGGGCGGCAGGTGGTCACGCTACGACACGATGCACTTCGAGTACCACCCGGAATTGCTGATTTTTGGAACCGGAAACGACCGCCAGCGGGTTTAGCCCGCTGGCGGTCAGCTACGGTTGCGTCCCCCAACGGGGGGGTGGGGGGCTTCGCTTCGCCGGCCTGCTCTTAGCTCCCATTGCGAATGAAAAAATATAAGGCTACACTGTAATCGCTGTGCCTGAAAAAAAATTCACTGTCCTTGACCTCATCGGACTCGACCTTAAAGAACACG
>JAIRSQ010000137.1 GCA_031255395.1 Spirochaetaceae bacterium
TCATGGCACTGGCGGGCGCGTCGGGGACCGAGGTCAAGGGTGTTGACAGCGCTGACGCGGTGTCCGGCAGTGAGGAGGCCGCCGGAAACCTTGCGCGAAAGTTTTCGTGCGTGGTCGCCGCTACCGGCAAGGTGGACATCGTTACGGACGGCACAAGGCTTGCCCGTCTGGATAACGGCACGGCGTTGCTAAAAAAGATAACGGGGGCGGGCTGCATGGTCGGCGCTCTCTGTGCCGCTGCCTCGGCGGTTGCGACTGACAGATTTGCGGCGACTGTCGCGGCTATCACGACGCTTTCGGTCGCGGGCGAGCTTGCGGCGGAAAAGACGGCCCTTCCCGGCTCGTTCCGCGTGGCGTTGATCGACAGCGTGTACGGCATAACGGGGCAGACCGTAATAGAGTCGGGAAAGATTCGTGTGGAATGAAAACGCCTTGCGCGTCTGCCTTTGCACCGATCAAGCCGTGGCAGGCGGCCGGTCGCTGACGGAGGCTGTCGAACAGGCGGTCTCCGGCGGCGTTACGATGGTTCAACTCCGGGAAAAGACGGCCTGCGGGCGTGACTTTTACAACTTGGCCATCGAGATGCGGAAGCTCACGAAACGGCTGCGCGTCCCGCTCATCATCAACGACAGGACGGACATCGCGCTTGCCGCCGGAGCGGACGGCGTACACCTCGGCCAGTCCGATCTGCCTGTCGAAGCGGCCCGGCGCATCATGGAGCACGGCATCATCGGCGTTTCCGCCGGAAACGCCGAACAGGCGGTTTTGGCGTGGAGGGGCGGCGCGGACTACATAGGCGCGGGCGCGGTGTTCCCCACGCCGAGCAAGGACGATGCGGGCGAGGCGATAGGGCTGGATACTCTCCGCGATATATGCGCTTCGGTAAAGGTGCCGGTGATAGCGATAGGCGGCGTACACGCGGGAAACGCCGCCGACGTGATGCGTTGCGGCGCGTCCGGCATAGCGGTGATCTCCGCGATACTAGCAAACGCGGATCCAAGGGAGGCTGCGCGGAAAATTGCGGCGGCTCAAAAAACGGCAACGGACATAAGAATACCCTGCCCTTAATTTTTTTTGACAACCATCCGATAATTAAAAGGATAATACCGCGTTTGTTGCCCGAATGCGAATTTTAAGGACTGATATTGCCTGTTTTACGCGTTATAGTTTTTAACGCAAGGTAGAATTCGATGCATAAAATAAAACTGCTGATTTTTTTGATGGCCGCGGGATGCTCGATTCCGTTGGCCGCTCAAGAGGAGCGACTTTTTACAACCCGCATCGAAACTCGTAACAGGGAGCAAGCGCTCGCCATCACCGGATACAACGGCAACGCTAAAAACATTGTTATACCCGCGCGTATAAACGGCATTCCAGTACGCAGAATATGCGATAACGCGTTCAACTTGAAAATGCTCAACGATGTAACGATTCCGGAAGGGATAGAATCCATAGGAGCGCGGGCGTTCTTCGGTAACAGGCTTAGCAAAGTCGAGATTCCTTCGTCCGTAAAAGAGATTGCTGCGTCCGCCTTTGACAGCAATATGCTAAGACTGGTAACAAGCGGCGGCAATGCTGGCGCCTACGCAAACGCGCCTGCCGCAAATGAAAAAATATATTATGTTTACAACGACAGCCAGCGGCGGAGCGGAACCGTTTTAACCAAAACCGGCGCGGAAAACATGAACTGCGAGCGGTACAACCCTATTAAGGGTTACAAGACGGATTATGTGCCGGTTTTTACAGCTTCCACAGTTTCAGCGCCTAAGCGTCAAGCAAAACCCGCATCGAAAATATACGATTTAACGGCGTTTAATCAACCGGACAGTTTGCCCTGCCTTCCGGCCGCTCGCCGTAATACTAATACAGTGTCGTACAGGTTTCCAGACGCAAGCAAAACGCCTGCGAATTCGGCGGCCGACTTAACGTCTCCCGCCGATTCAAATCACAGCGGAACGCCGGTAAAGATGAATTCAGAATCGGGAATCGGCAAGCTGGCTTACAGAAACATGGCGCTTGCCTCGATCGTCATACCCGACGGGGTAAAGTTCATAGGCGACGGAGCGTTTTCTTCAAACAGTCTTACATCAGTCGTGATTCCTCCTTCTGTGCGTCAAATAGGCAATCAGGCTTTCACAGGAAACAATCTGGTTTCCATCACAATAGGCGAAAACGTTTCGATACAGTATGATAGCTTCCGCTACCAGTTTTCGGATTACTACCGTATGAACGGATATAGAGCAGGGACCTATGATCTTAAATCCGGACACTGGAATTTTAGAGGCTAGGAAACCGGACCAAACATCGGACGAGTCAATAAAACGGGAGTCTGACCGGAGTTTTAGACGCCCGTTAAACGATAAGCGGCATATTATGCCGGGTTTTTACTTTACGGAGAGGTTTTGAAATGAAAAAAATAACAGCGTTTATTATGAGCGTTTTTATTACGGCAGCGTTCTGCGCCGCGCAGGTGCCGGGCAGCGCTTTCCGGCAGGAGGGCATAGCGTCATGGTACGGAGCGGAATTCGAGGGCAGACCGACGGCTTCGGGGGAGATTTTTGACCCGGGCAAGTTCACGGCGGCGCATCCCGATCTGCCTTTCGGTACCGTGCTGGTAGTTACAAACGCGGTAAACGGCGAACAGGTAGTGGTGCGCGTAAACGACCGCGGGCCCTTTGTAAAGAGCCGCGTTATAGACGTGTCTAGGGCGGCGGCGGAAAAACTTAACATGATTGAAACGGGCACCGCGCAGGTTATCATCGAATTGGCGCCTAAAAACGCTTCGATATCCGACAACGCGATGTTGGACGCGCCCGCGCCCGATTCAGGCCGGACACAGACGGCGGCCGGTACGGCGGATTTTACGGTTCCTTCGGACGCGTCGCAGACATCGCAAACGTCGCCGCGTACGACAATTGCCGGCACCCCGCAGTATACGCCGCAACAGCCAGCCGTAGTGCAACCCGCGTTACCTCCACCGGTCGCGGCGGCTACGTCGGCAGCGCCGCCGCCGCAGGCGGCGCGCCAGACCGCCGGGCAAAGCGCGACCCAAACGGCGCCCGCCGCCCCGCAAGCGGCTCGCCAGGCCGCGCCCGCGGTTCCGCAGCCGACCACCGGTCCGGCGGCGCCGCAGGCTGCCCGGCAGCCAACCCGTGCGACTCCGCCGGCGAATCGAACGGCAGCGCCGCCGCCTGTCGCTTCATATCAGCCTATTCCGACCGCGCCGCGCCCGCCCGTTGTCTTGCCGGTCGCGCCGCCGCCTGCGTCCGCGTCGTCTCCCGCTCCGTCCGCCTCCGCGCCTCAGGCACAGCGCTCCTACCCCGGTTACGCGAAGGCGGAAATTTTAGGCGGGCCCTTCGTCAATGGCAGACAGTACCGTATTCAAGTCGGATCGTACAAGGTGGCCAAAAACGCAGTAGAGGTCTTTGACCGTCTGACCAAGGCGGGATTCAACCCGCAATGGGAACCGTTTGAAAACCTGTACCGCATCGTGCTGACCAATGTGCGCGCCGAGGATGTAGCTTCCATTGCCACCAAACTGGGCGAAGCCGGTTTCAACGAAGCTATCGCCCGCGAAGAACGCTGACCGTTCGCGCCGGTTATAGCTGGCGGCAACTATTGTTGCCGCCAGCGCTTCCGTCCTTGCCGCGTTCAGCTTCGCGATTAAAGCCACTAAAATGAAACAGCGTAATATTTTGCGGCTTTTGCTTGCCGCAATCTTCCCGCTCTGCCTGTTATCGTGCGTCAGACAGGAGCCGCCGCCGAGTAACGGCAATGTCGGGAACGCGCCCGGAACAGAACGAAACAGCGTTACCGACGACGAAGGTAACACTGTAAGTTTTGACAGGCCCTTTACCCGCATAATTTCGTTTTATTCGGCGCATACCGAGAATCTTTTCGCGCTTGGAGCGGGAGCGTCCGTCATCGGCGTAAATTCGACCGGCGGCTATCCCGAAACGGCAAAAATCATCCCTGTTTTTGAATACACAGGCGATCCCGAATATGTTATAGCCGCATCGCCCGATCTAGTTCTGATACGTCCGTTCATAAGAAGGCGGAATCCGGCCTACATAGCCGCTCTGGAAAAAGCGGGGATTCCGGTTGTGTCGCTGTACCCGGAAACCTTTGATGATTTTGACGGCTATATCCGCCGCCTCGCGCTGCTATTCGGCATGGATGCCGAACAAAAATTGCAGGAATTTCATTCCGGCCTGCGAAGCGTCGAAGAGTCCGCATCGTCAATCAAAAACCGGCTGAACGTTTTTTTTGAAACTACCGAAAACGGGACGCGCACTGCCTCGCCGGAAAGCCTGCCGGCCATAGCGATAACGACAGCGGGCGGCATCAACATAGCGAAGGACGCGAAACCCGTCAATCCGCTGTCGTC
>JAIRSQ010000156.1 GCA_031255395.1 Spirochaetaceae bacterium
TCAAGCCACGCTTGCTTGTCCGCGAGCCTGTATATGAACGGCAGGGTCGCAAGGCCTCCGCCTACGGAAAAGAGGCCTATGCAGACGAATTCCAGATAAAGCGGCAAAACATTCATACAACGTGATTCTAACAGTGCCGTTAAAAAAGTCAAGTTAAGATTGGAGCAAAAAAATGTCCGCCGGTTTAGCGGCACAGACACGCCTTAAGCAATTTTGCGGGTTTAATTTTTAACAGGCATCTGGGCCTTTTCCAAAACAGCGCGCTAAACGCGCGCCGTTTTGGAACATCCTCATCTAACAATCTGCGGTAAGGGTGTCAGTTCATCAATAATACGGGATTCACGGTTAGGCCGTTTTTGTAGACCTGAAAGTGCAGATGAGAGCCGGTGCTTTGTCCGGTGTTTCCGACATCTCCGATTACCTGTCCCGTGCCTACGCGCACGCCCGGCTTCGTGCGTATCACGCTCATGTGCCCATAGAGCGTGCGGTAACTTGAATGATGAGAGATTATCACGAAGTAGCCGAAAATGTCGTTGTAACCCGTTGACAGTACCATGCCGGACATCGCGGCTTTTATCGGAACTCCGGTGTTGGCGCTTATATCCAGGCCGGAATGAAAACCTCGCCGGCCCGTTACGGGATTTGTGCGGTAGCCGTACCTCGACGTGATACGCCCTCGCACCGGCCATATAAACAGGTCTCCGTTTATCTCCTGCAGTTTTGTTGAATCGAGTTTAGCGTTCGGTATGAATATGCCGGAACCGGCGTTCACCCTTTCGGAAAACAATTCATTCACCGCGGATATATTCGCTACCTGAGTTTCGTATTTACGCGCTATCTCTTCCAGCGTTTCATTCCGCAAAACCGTATGTATGACGCCGTCCTGATTCGGTATTAGCAGTCTTTTACCAACCTGAATCGAGCGTGTGTTCGATATATTGTTCACGGAAATCAGCGTGTCCTGATTCAGGCCGAAGCTGGACGCGATTAGGCCTATCATGTCGCCTGACCGAACGGTGTACGACGAATAGATCAGCGGGCGCGGGACAGAAAGCTCTTCCGGTTCGGGCACGCCTTCGATAACGATGTTTTCGGCATTCGGATTCTCCGAGATGATGCGTTCCATTTCCTGTTCGGAATAAACCATTCCGCCTAGACCGCCGTCTTCTGCGTTCTGTTCAATCGGATTTAGTCTGCCGCTAATAGCTGTCGCCATATTCGCGGCGGTTGCGGGAAAATAAAAAAATATGCAAAACAAAATGGCGGCGCGCGCCGCATTCTGTCGCCGGTTTAATTTTTCAATCACAACAAACTCCGTTAACTCCCGTCGTCTTTTTGCGCTTGTCGCTTCTTCGCCGAAAGTCGCGCTTTCTCTCAAGACATTCCCTGTTTTGGGCCGTACTTTTATTCATTCATTATTCACCATGAGCGGGCGCGCCGAAACTTCTTTTGAATAATCTCCAAGTATCCGAGCTTTATCGTATGAGCTGACAGAAAAATAGTATAATACGCCGTTTTTAAGATTGTCAATACTTACAGACGTCTGTTTTCCGACGTCAACCGGCTGCGCCTCGGAGTAATCGCCGGAAGACGCGCCGTAATACACAAGATAGCCTTCGGCGTTTTCGTCTTTCGATTTTCGCCACGACAGCTCGACCGAGCCGTTTTTGGGCATGGCCGTTACGAAGCCTGGCGGCGCGGGCGCTTCATTTTTCGCGAATACGACCGAGATTTCTTCGAGATAGGGCGTAGTTTCGGCGTCCCCGCCCGGATAAAACTGAACGGCAATCTCTATATAACGCCTGTTTTCCGTATTCATGGGCAGTCCCGGCGCGAACGTTCGCCAGCCAGCGTCGTTCCAGACATAAGGCGAGTCGGATGAGCGAAAGAAAAACTGCATCTCCGCGCCGCCGGAGAACCTTGAAACGCCGTGAAACGCTGTCCTATTTCCGCCGCTTCCGGCGGAAGCGTCATACAGGCCGCCCGTCGCGTCTATCCGCAGAACGGAACCGCCCAACTCGCCCAGATCTATGGGAGCGCTCTGCGCTCTGCCGGAGGCCGGATAACGACGGATGACGGGATGCTCCGCGAAGCGTCTCCAGACGCGAAACCCGCTCATCATGCCGTTAAAACTTTTGCCAAGCGTGAAGCTGCCGCGTTCGCCCGCCACAGGCAGAAAGACCTCACCGCCCTCCGAGCCTGATTCCGTAGCGTACGTTACATCCTCCAACACCCCGTCCACAAGATATTCCAACAGTCCCGTTTTCGCGTCAAAGCGCAAAAGATGATGACTCCAGTTTTTGGGAACGACTGGCGAGGACGAGGCGAGCCGCGGGTTCACGCTTTTTGCGTCCGCCGCCGGAGATACGTAAACTGAGGGCTGAAAGAAAAAGTTTGAAAAGTCCCATTCAAAGCGGTTTTTTGAAATGTAACAGCTTATATTTTGCGAAACCCCTAAATTTTGAGGCTCCGAAGCGTTCCATTCAAAGGGTTCTTCTCCGTTTTCCATGCTAACGGGATATAGCAGGAATTCTATAGAAAAATCGCCTATGTAACGGCCCGCCGAAAAAAGGGCGTCGTGCCTTCGGGCGTCTATTACGACAGGTCCGCCGACAGAGCCGTTAGCGCCGGCATTCAAATTTCCGGAAAACACCGCCGCGCCGCGTCCGATACGCGTTCGCGTGTCGGGCGCGGCGATCACGCTCTCCGATACTTGCAGACTGTAACGGCCTGTGCGGTCTATGTACAGCTCGGTCGCGCCCTCGTCTAACGGCACGTCCATATCGAGCGACGGTTCTCCGCCCAAACGAACAGCCCCGAGCGCAAGCGCCTTGTACGGACGCAGTCCCTCCACTTCCGTAAGTCCGTCCCGTACGGTAAACCGCCCCCAGCCCGCCGCGCCGCCGAATTTCAGCGTTTCTTCGCCCAGCCCGAAAGACGGGACCGCGGCAAAAACAAGAAACAGCGCAATAACGCGCGCATTATGCATGGTCTGAGCGTTATAGCGGGCCTGACGCCGCCGTTCAAACGATGGTAAAGCCCACATACTCCTAAAACTCCGCGACAAGAACGTCTTCCGGCACTATGAAGACGACGCGCCCTTCGTTTAACAGCCGCCTGTTCGCCTCTGACGAAAGTATTGTTAGCGCGTCGGCGCGGTCTATCACGGGGTCGGTCGGATTTATGCCGAAAACCTCGCGCGCAATGACGCGTAGCGGTTTGACGCCGACGACCTTCCGTATTTCGTCGCTAAGGCCGGAGGGGTTGTTCTGAAATACACTGTCCAAAGCGGAGTATCGCGCCATCGCGAAGTCCGTTCCCCATTCCGCCGCCATGTTTTTGTCGTATATAAGATTCATTTCCGTGTCCCAGATTTTCGGGAAAAGGCACGGGGAAAGCTCCGCGAATGTTTTTTTGCCGTGAACGGGCAATTTGCCGTCCGCGATTACTATTATGCCCGTGTAAGCGGCGACGGGAAGAGGATCAATCAGGCGGGGGGGCTGCCTGATCTGCCCGCGCGTTGCCTGGCCGAGCTTCATAAGTTCCGCGCTTGTATTTTTTAGGTCAATAGTAAACGACGAACTTATGTAGCCGAAATCGCTTGAGTATGCGGGAGACTTGCGCTCAGCCTGCAATGCGAGAGTGTCTGCCAGAGAAGCGGGGAGCCCGCCGCTAGCGACCAAGCTGCCCAATTCGCCCGATGAATCGAGCCGGACGGAATGTATAAACGGGCGCGCCGCGTCAAGGTAACTGGAAAACAACGCTTCTTCCGCTCGCAATCTTCCAGAAGGCGGACTTGTTTCGGCCCGCGCGACAGGAACGCGCAGCTCCATGTCTATACGCATATTCTCCCAGTCGAGCCTGCCGATAACGGCAATATCCCGCGCCGTCGCGCCTGCGGCGACAAGGCCGGCCAAAAACAGCGCCGAAAACTCCCTTTTAACCAGCATAGGTTTATTATCGGCATTTGACGCGTTATAAATGAGCGTCCGTCCGCCAGCGGGTTAATTTGAGAAACGTTGCATCACGTTTTCGATGAACGATAGGACTCGGGCGCGGAGAAACGGGGGACCGCTGTCCTCAAAGCAGTTTTCCCAAAGTGATGGAAAGGCGGCGGCGTCCTTCTTTGAAAGCGGGAGTTTTTGGCCGATTAAAGCGGTTTCACGGTTCTTGTTGCGGATGACGGATATGCCGGAAAAGACGATACGGACATCGGACAGTATATCGTTTTGTATGCGGGCAATAAATACGATTAGGCCGCCTTCATCCCCGTATACCGGATCTAATCGCCTGCAAAGCGTAAAATCCCACTGTTCAAGCGGAATTCTTACCCGGTAAAGTATTTCCTGCGGGGAAAAAACGTCCGCATTGCCGGGTCCGGCGAGCAAGCTGGCGCTGATCCAGCGTGTTTTAGCGTTTGTGCGGAGTTCGCAACGTACGCCAAGAGCGGCAAGCGCGGCGGCGAACGGGTTCGAGACGCGGGGCTGGCATATCGCTCCCCCTATGCTCAGTATGCCGCGTTGCGGGACGGTGTATAAAATTTCCAGCGACTGTTTAAGGGCTTCGGGCAAGATTTTGCCAAGCCGCAATATTTGTTGCAGAGTTACCATCGGGCCGATTTCGATAAAGCGTTCCGTCCGGTTCACGGTGCTAAGATCGGCAAGATCATCGGCGCCTATGATCACGTCGGGAAGGCCGACCGCTATGCCGCCATGATTCTGTATCCGGTGCTCGCTCCCGGAAAAAATATCAGCGCGGCCAAAACGGTTCAGAGCGTTAAACATTTCCTGCAAGTTTGAAGGATAGAAAATCTGGCTAACCGGTTTGTACATGACGTCTCCTGCGCCGTATTTTAGCGGCTTCGGCCACGGCTTCAGCGAGGTTTTCTCCGGTCGCGCAACGGCATATTATGCCGTCAAAAGCCGAAAGTATCTCGCCGCCAAGCGGAAGTTTTTTTCCGGAGATAAGCTGGTCGGCAAGCAGTATCTTTGCCGCGTTGCAGAAACCGCAGTTTTCCACGCCGTGCATGCTAAAACCCAGCGCGATGTCGTTGTAATCGTCTGTGAGCGCGAACCCTTCAATCGTGATGATCTCGCTGCCGCGCACGCGGAAAGCGGGTATCAGGCAGGCGGAGCTTAGCGAGCCGTTGAATATGACAGAACATGCGCCGCAACTGCCCGCGCGACAGCCTGCCTTGCATCCTGTCAGTCCGAAATCCTCGCGCAGTATGTCGATGAGCCGTTTGTCCGGTTCAGTGTTAGCCGTAACGTCTTCCCCGTTCAAGATGAAAGGCAGCGTCATTCTTTCTTTTCTCCCTCCGCTTCCAGCTTTTGCCCGCCGAGCGCCAGCCAAATATCGCGAGCGTTTACCGGAACAGACTCAAAATGATGTCCGACAGCCTGCGTGAGCGCCTGCGTATAGGCCGCGGGAATAACGCAGTACGGCAGTTCGTTTACGGCTTCTGTATCGGCATCTTCGCCGGAGCGTTCGTAAAAATATATGTTAACGGCAGGAAAGGCTGAGGTTTTTGGGAGCGCGTATTCAAAACAGCGGCTTTCTTCCGCTCTCCCTTCTTCATATTCAAACCTCTCGGAATAAGTCCAGCCCAGCGCGCAGATGACATTTTGAATCAGGCCGCGCCGCGACGCGCCGGCATCGCGCTGTTTTCCAGTCTGCACGGCCATCCAAATTCCGCGAATTTTTGCCGAAAAATCCACGCTGTCTATCTCCAGTTCGATGATGGCAACGGCAAGCGGGGCAGTCAGCCGCGCTTCAGCGTCAGTTTTCCGAGGCGCGACGCAGGCGATTCCGTTGTCGTCAAAGCCGTAACGCAATCTGCCGTCCAAGTGGGCAAAAACAGCAAGCCCTATGCCGCGCATAGGGCTTATCTCCGCTCCCGATGTCTCGCGACTACGACGCAAAAGTTCGTAGGCCGCCCGCTTCCGCCAGTAATCGCACTTGGAAGCCAACTCCGCCGTCAAATTTTCCGTCTCGTCCGCAGGCATTCTTTTTTCGTTATAATGGCACTTACGCCACTCCGCTCCTTCGATACCTGACATATCGGCGATTTTAGCCGCATGACGCTCCAGCGCGAAAACTCCCTCCGCCGCCCCAAAACCGGCGAAAGGGCCGGCGGGCGGCAAATTTGTCTTTACCGCGCAGGCGTTCACCGTCATGCGCCCAAGCCTGTACTGGCAGGCAACCGCCCACGCCATAGCCTCTGTCATATCGTACGCAAAAAAACAATCGGCACCGAAGCCCGTCCGAATATTTATTTCGGTTTCGGCAGGTTCTCCGTTCGGGTCCAGCATGGTCGAAAAATCTATCACGGTTTCGGGGCGTTTTGGCGAAAAACAAAAGTCTTCCAGGCGGGTCAGCGTCAGTTTTACCGGTTTTTTTGTGATTAACGCGGCAAGAGCGGCGTGAACCGCTACGAGAGACGGATACCAGATTTTGCCGTCAAAATGCAACCCCGTTTCCGCCGTTTCGAGCGAAACGGCGGAAACGGGCATATCCAGCGCCTCCGCCACGCTTCGCATTACATGGCCTGGCCACTGCGTTGCCGCGTATACGGTAACGCCTTCGTCAGTAACCGAAGCTGCCGCCCCGTGAGGCTCGCTGTACCAGTGCTCCTGAATGCCGCATCTGTAACTTCCCGTTACGAACACAGGTTCGCGCCCTCCGGCAGAAACGCCTTCGCCAGCGGCGGCGCCTTCCGCGACGGCAGCGCCTTCTCTGTCTGCGATGTTATCGGTGGCTTCTCTCTCGCCGCCCGCCGCTTCTCCTGCTGGAGAGGGCTTTTCTTTCGGCACTGGCTGTTTTTTTGGAAAGGCTTCGCCGCTAAGAGCTATCCGCGCTATGACTTCGGCGTCCGGCGCGGCAAACGAAAAAACAGGCGGCTTCTCAGAAGACTCGCCTGATGTTTCATCATCCTTGTTTTTTCCCTCGTCGTCCGTCTCGACGGTTATTAGGGCGACAATCTCTTCAAGCTTTAACCTGTCCGGGCCGACGATTATTGCTACGGGCTGTCCTATGTAGTCAAGCCGCTCCGAGGCAAGCACGGGAACGCCGCTGCCTGAAAGCCTGTTCCGCCCCGGAATATCAGAGGCGCGTATCAGCCGGTAACGCGCTTCTAGCGGCGGACAACGTATATCTTTTAGCGCGCGGTTAGCGACCGGCGAGCGTACCGTCAAAGCGGCGTAATGATACGGCAGATTGATGTCATCTAAAAACAAAAAAGTTTCCTCCTGCCGCGCCAGCTCCGGCGGAATTTGCAAACATTGTTATACTATGTCCTATTTTTTTTGTATATTCAATAGAAACGGCAGCCGGCAATTGAGTAACAGAGGCGGCAATGCCGCGGCCTTTCTTATAGGCCTGATTTTTCGAGAAATCCGTCGTCAATCATGCGTCCGCCTCCTGTGTAACCAAGGCGGCGATCCGGGCGTTTTTTTCCATGAAAATCACTGCCGGCAGTAATGCGCAACCCAAGTTCCCTGCCAATGGCCTCCAGCCTTCTGCATACGCGAAGTTGGGGCGCGGGATGCCACGCCTCTATGCCGTCCAGTCCGCTCTCCTTTAACTCGACGGCCGCCTGAGGCAATCTGTTCAATGACATACGAAGGGTCATCGGGTGAGCCAGTATCACGATACCGCCAGATTCGTGGATGGCGGCAACCGCCCGCGTAAAATCAACGCCCGATTTCTGGATATAGAATGGCTTCCCTTCGGCTAAAAAATTGTCGAAAGCGCCTTGAAAATTCCGCGCTCTGCCCAGTTTGACAAGGTACTGCGCTAAATGCGGCCTGCCTACGCAGCCGCTTGCCATGCCGCAAACTTCCTCGTAATCGGCGTCTATGCCCGCCTCGCGCATCTTGCCGATAATGAGCAGGTTACGCCGTGTCCGCTCCTGCCTGCTCTCAGCCATTATTTCAATGAGCGAGTTTGAGGCGGCAGTCAGCCCAAGTCCAAGAACATGGAATTCACGGCAGGAGTTTTCAGGCTGCGGGCATAGTCCTTTACCGATACAACGAAGATCAATGCCGACTTCGACGCCTTGTATCAGCCTTATGCCTAGCTTGTTCGCCTCGTCCCGCGCTTCCGGCAGTCCGTCTGTCGTATCGTGGTCGGTCAGAGCGATTGCGGTCAGGCCATGTTTGCTGGCGGCGCGCATCAATTCCGCAGGCGTCAGATCGCCGTCCGACGCCGTCGAATGCGTGTGAAGGTCTATCATCTAAGCCGTGTCGCTTTGGCGCGACCCCTGCCCACAAGGCAGTTTGCGCAGCCCTGAACCTGCACCCGAGTCTCGTCCTGTAGCCTCCATATTCGGGCGACAAGGTAATCTTCCGAAGCGAGTTCCGTGCCGCATAAAGGGCAAAGCCGCCCGCGCTCCCCGTCAAGGCAGCGTTTACATCCTAAAATATGTAAAAGCCTGCCGGAACGTCCGCTAGGCGGAAAAATTTTTGACTTCACCGTATCGCCGTTCTCCAATCGCGCGGCGCAGAGCGGACAGGTTCGGGCATCCCCGCGCCGCCCTTCAGGTATGACCGGCAGCTGTACGGCGCGCGCGTTCGCTCGCGTGGAAAACGAAAATCGCAAATACACGAAAATCGCCGCCAAAAAAGCCATAACCGCTGTTCCGATCATTATATTCATTCTTTCATTTTATATGTTACACTAGCCCGGTAAAAGTCAAAAGGTATCAGCCAACCCGTATCAAGAAGTATTTTTTAACAATAGAGCCTGTTCCAAAACCGTGCCCCCCGGCTATGGCCGGGAACATTAGCGCACAGTCAATTAGTTTTGGAACAGGCTCAATATGTTATCGGCATGGCCGCTTTTCGATCCCATAAATATCGTGACAGTGAAATAAAAGGCCTTGCTCTGTCAACAAAAAAGCCCCCGCGCCGGATGGCGCGGGGGCTCGTTTTTGTTGCGGTTCTTTAGAGCCGCACTGCGATTACATTAACGGTTCAAGTTTGAGAACCGGATGCTGCTTTTCGGTAAGGAACGCCATCAAAGCCTCGGGATCGCCTTCTGTTACAGTTTCGTCGGCTATTTTGTCCGTGTAGCCTTCTAT